>JBJOOT010000128.1:0-10175 GCA_046051185.1 Pseudomonadota bacterium
TCACGCACACTAAAATTATTCCGTTGGGTGAGCCTAAAACCGGTGATGTAGTGGTCTTCCGGTATCCGAATGATCCGAAAACAGATTTTATTAAACGCCTAGTGGGTGTACCTGGCGATGTAATTGCTTGGGATAATAAAGACTTGACGATCAATGGTGTGCCTGTCAAGCGTCAAGATCTTGGAATGTATGATGCTTATGATCAACAAGGTCAAGTGCATCCCACCCTTCGTCTTAAGGAAACGCTAGGTAATACGGACCATGATATTCTGATTTTGCCGGGCACTGCAGGGCGCTCCGGTGAATTAGTAGTCCCTGAAGGTCATTATTTTGTGATGGGTGATAACCGTGACATGAGTAATGATAGTCGTATGTGGGGCTTAGTGCCGGAAGAAAACTTAGTCGGTAAAGCGATGCTAGTCTGGATGCACTTTAACTGGGGTGGCGATGGTTTGAATCTCAAGCGGATTGGTTTGATTGATTAAATAAAGCAATTCCCCCGATCTCAATAAAAAATTAACAATAAACTTGGGTATTAAAATGAAAACAAGAAAAAAACAACGGGGTCTTTCATTTTTGAGCTGGGTCAGTGTGCTCGGTGTGCTCATTCTAGCCTTTGTGACGGGTGTTAAATTAGTGCCAGTCTATGTCGAGTTTTATAGTGTGCAATCTTTAATGAAAAAGATTGCCGCAGATACTTCGATTAGTGCCATGAATACGCAAACCTTACACAGAAAACTAGATGATTATCTAAATATTAATGGTATGTATACTATTAAACGTGAGCATTTTTCAGTGCGGCCTATCCCTGAAAAGAAAAATGCTAAAGCTTTAATGGTCGATTATGAAGTACGTAAGCCTTGGCTAGGAAATATTGATTTTCTTATGACGTTTCATTATGCCGAGGAGTTAAAGGGGCAATAAGCTGTTTGGATAAATTAAAGAAATTACTTTCCTCTGAGTTGATGGCAACTGATAATTTTATCCGTGCTATCACTCATCGGAGTGCAGATGGCAAGCATAATGAGCGCTTGGAGTTTCTTGGTGATAGTGTGCTGGGGCTTATTATCACCACGGAGCTTTATCGTCGCATACCTCGCGCCAGTGAAGGCTATTTAAGTCGTTTGCGAGCTTCGCTTGTGAATGAGGGGGCTTTAGCGAGTTTAGCCGTTGGCCTAGGGTTAGGCGATTTTCTGCGCTTAGGGCAGGGCGAATTAAAAAGTGGTGGTTTTCGGCGTAAGTCGATTTTAGCGGATGCTTTAGAGGCCTTGATCGGTTGTATTTATTTAGAGCAAGGACTAAAGGATGCTGAGCGCTTCGTCTTACATATTTATCAAGAGCTGTTAAATCAATTACCGACTGAGGATGATTTAAAAGATCCTAAAAGCCGGTTACAAGAGTATTTGCAGTCACGAGGCTATGATTTGCCCTTGTATCAATTGACGCAGATCGAGGGTGAGGCTCATCGTCAGACCTTTACTGCTGAGTGTAGAATACCCGTTTTAGATATTGCCACCATTGGCAGTTCAGGTAGTCGGCGCAAAGCCGAACAAGATGCCGCCGCTAAAGCGTTTGAACAGGTTATGAAGCATGTCTAAATATGGGGTAGTGGCGATTGCAGGTCGGCCAAATGTGGGTAAATCGACGCTGATGAATCATTTAGTGGGTTTTAAAGTTTCGGCAACCGCCAATAAACCACAAACCACTCGCCACAATATTCGTGGGATTCTAAGTGAGGGCGATTGCCAAATAGTCTTTTTAGATACTCCTGGTATTCATTATGGCTCTAAAAGTCTATTAAATAAAACCATTAATCTCCAAGCTATCGCAGCCCTAGAAGAGGTCGATGCGGTGATTATGCTAGTTGAGGCTGAGCGATGGCTCGATGAAGATAGTTTGGTATTAGAGCGTTTGCAGCATTTAACTTGCCCAGTATTTTTAGTGGCGAATAAGGTTGATCGAATCAAACAAAAATCAAGTTTATTAGCTTGGCTACAAGCAGTGGCTGCAAAACGTGAATTTAAAGCTATTTTTCCTCTATCCGCGACCAAAGCCATTAATACCGAGGCGCTCAAACAAGCCTTAGTTGCTGTGATGCCAGAAGGTGAATGGGCTTATGCTGAAGATGAGGTGACTGATCAATCCACCCGTTTTATTTGTGCTGAGCTAATCCGCGAACAGTTGATGATTTATCTGCACCAAGAGCTGCCTTATTCCACTGCAATAGAGCTTGAGAAGTTTACCAGTCGTGCGGAATTAACTGAAATTCATGCCACTATTTGGGTGAGTCGAGATAACCAAAAAGGTATTATTATTGGCCATAAGGGTGAAACACTCAAACGGATTGGTAGTTCAGCACGCATTGCTTTAGAAAGCTTTTTGGAGGGTAAAGTTTTATTAAGACTATGGGTGCGCGTTGAGGAAAACTGGGAAAACAGCCCGCGTCATTTGCAAGCTTTAGGGATTAGCTCTACTAGTAGCTAATATGGATACATCACCGCTCAATCATCCTCGTAAAGCTTGGTTAGCCTTATTGCTAGGCTTATTTTTACCGGGCTTAGGGCAGATTTATAATGGCCAGTTAAATCGAGCAGCTTGGTTTATGTTAGGCTCATGGTCGTTTGGGATTCCTTTATTGGGTTTATTAATCAGGTATTTTCCTGATGAGTGGACAGCCCGTTTAATGCTTGGCTCGCTCGGTCTTGCTTTAATCATTTGGTTAAGCGGCTGTTTGGATGCGTTTATTCAAGCCCGCCGTCGTACTCATTATATTGCTGCTGCTTGGCAGGGCGCAGGCACGTATTTATTTTTGATTCTATTGGTTACAGTCTGTTTATTTCCATTATTAGCACAGCAGATTCGCAAGCATTGGATTGAACCCTTCCGTATTCCTTCTGCGAGCATGGAGCCGGCTTTAATTGCGGGTGATTTTATTTATGCAGACAAGCATTATAATTGTTTAGGCTGTGAGCCAAGCGTGCAGCGTGGCGATATTATTACTTTCACCTATCCTAATAATCGCAGTATGGGTTATATCAAACGAGTGATTGGTTTGCCCGGTGATCAAATTAAGATTCGTGGGCAAACGGTCATGGTCAATAATAAAGCCTTGACTGTAAGTAGTACTCAACAGCAAGGAGCGGTGGTGGTGCAGGAACGTTATGAGCAGCGACAATGGCCGGTAATTTGGAAAAATCCACGTGCAGTCCTGCCTGTTGCTGAACTGACAGTCCCAGCTGGGCAGCTCTTTGTATTGGGTGATAATCGCTCTAACAGCAATGATTCACGTTATTTTGGAACTGTGCCACTAGCTGATGTAACAGGGCGAGCGAGGCAGGTTTGGTTTTCATATAATTCTGAACTAGGTGGCTTGCAATGGAAGCGGATGGGTTTAGTGCTGCACTAAAAAGCGATCTTCAAAGAGGAGTTGAATGATGAATGCGGTTATGGCAACCATGTTAGCGCATGCTTCGGTGCGTCAATTTACAGAGCAGGCTATTCCACAGGAAACCCTAGAAAGTTTGATCCGGTGCGGTCAGGCTGCTGCTTCTTCTAGTTTTATTCAAGCTGTATCGGTGGTGCAAGTCACGCAAACAGAAGTTCGCCAACAAATCGCTGAGCTAGCGGGCGGGCAGGCTTGGGTAGTAGCTGCTCCGGTCTTTTTGGTGTTTTGTGCGGATTTACAGCGTGTCAATTATGCTTGTGTAAAAAATGGCTTAGGGGCTTTAGAAGGGCATACCGAGCATTTTATTACAGCAACGGTCGATACAGCCTTAGTTGCACAGAATGTTTTGTTAGCCGCTGAATCATTGGGGTTAGGTGGTGTTTTCATTGGTGGCATTCGAAATAATCCCCAATTAGTTTCTGATCTATTGGAGTTGCCTGAGCAAGTTTACCCAGTCTTTGGGATGTGTTTAGGTTGGCCTGCGCGTCGCCAAGCGGTTAAGCCCCGCTTTCCAGTCGCTAGTATTTTGCATCAAGCGCGGTATTCATTAACTGAAGTAAGCACCGAAGTCGATCGTTATGATCAGCAAATGCAGGCCTATTATCAAACCCGTGACCATCATCAGCGGGTTTCAAATTGGTCTGCTCAAACGGCTGCCGCTGTACAGAAAAAGCAGCGCCCGCATCTACTAAAATTTTTACAAAGTCGCGGCTTATTACTGCGTTAAAACCTATAGAGGTAGCAGCATTTATTTTTTTCATGATGTAAAATAATTCGATGCCACATCGGGCAACAGCTTAAGGAAAAAGAATATGTCTGCTGTCTATACGACGCTTGCCATTGATATTGGTGGAACCAATATTCGTTTAGGGCTGCTTGCAGCCGACTCATTACGTCCTCGTTATATTAAAACTTTTAAAATTAATGAGTTCGCAGGTTTAGCGGAGGTAATGGAGCTATTTTTAAGCTCGGCACCCCCGCATCAGATTAAACAAGCGGCAATTGATGTTGCAACGCCTGTGACGCAAGACACCATTAAGCTCACCAATCATGCGTGGACTTTTAGTATTCGTGGCATTTGCCAACAGTTTGGATTTGAGCGCCTTAAGGTAATTAACGATTTCACCGCAATGGCTTTATCAATTCCCTTGCTAGAACCGAGTGAATTAAAGCAAGTCGGTGGTGGGGCAGCCGATCCTGATGGGGCAATTGCTTTATTGGGGGCGGGAACTGGCTTAGGGGTATCAGGTTTGATTCGCTCTGCAGCGGGTTGGTATCCACTTGCAGGCGAAGGTGGACATGTGACTTTAGGGGCGCGTAATGCTCGGGAGTTAGCGATTTTTGCGGCTTTCTGGGAAAAATACGGGCATATGTCTGCTGAGCGTTTGTTATCTGGTACGGGCTTGGAAGAGTTCTATCAAGTGATTTGCCGTTTAGATGGTCAAACGCCAGAGCCTTTGCAGCCCGCTGATATTTCTGGGCGTGCGATAGCCGGAACTTGCCCTGCTTGTATGGAAACCATGACTTTATTCTGTGAATGGTTTGGGATTGTGGCTGGGAATTTAACCTTATCTTTAGGGGCAACCGGTGGTGTTTATATCGGTGGCGGCATTGTTCCAAATCTAGGGGATTATTTTATTCAATCAGGTTTCCGAGCAGCTTTTGAAACCAAAGGGCGTTTCAGTGGCTTTATGCAGAAAGTCCCTGTCTATATTATGGAGGCGGATAACCCCGCTTTACGAGGGGCTGCGGCTGCACTGAATCAACGGTTTGATAAAATCGGTCTGACTTGTACGGCTTAATGAGCGCGTAAGGCGTAAAACTCCCGCACGAATTCCGCCAATCGCCCTGCTTCTAAAGCGGTGCGAAGGCTTTGCATGAGTTCTTGGTAGTAATATAAATTATGAATAGTGTTCAAACGCGCTCCAAGAATTTCACCGCATTTGTCTAAATGCCGTAAATAGGCGCGGGAGTAATTTTGGCAAGTATAGCAGCCGCATTGTTCATCAATCGGGCGGGTGTCATGTTGATATTGGCTATTGCGTAGTTTTAATTGTCCATAGCGCGTGAATAAAAATGCATTGCGAGCATTGCGAGTGGGGATCACACAGTCGAACATATCAATCCCGCGTAATACGCCTTCTACAATATCTTCTGGTTTACCGACGCCCATTAAATAATGCGGTTTATCAGCGGGTAACTGTGGTACGGTGACTTCTAAGATCCGATCACGTTCTTCTTTCGGTTCACCCACCGCTAAACCACCGACTGCATAGCCATCGAACTCAAGCTTTTGTAACTGTTCAGCCGACTGCAATCTTAAATCTGCATAAACCCCGCCTTGAACAATCCCAAATAAAGCCGCTGGATTATCTGCGTGGGCTAGTTTGCTACGCGCTGCCCAACGTAAGGATAATTCCATTGATTGTTTAGCTTCGGCATGGCTGGCAGGATAGGGCGTGCATTCATCGAAAATCATGACAATATCCGAGCCTAAGTCACGCTGGACTTGCATGGAGGATTCAGGCGTCATGAGAATGGGGTTGCCGTTCACGGGTGATTGAAAACGTACCCCCTGTTCGCTGATCTTGCGCATAGCGGCCAGCGAAAATACTTGGAAACCACCAGAATCAGTGAGAATAGGTTTATCCCAATGCATAAACTCATGGAGATCGCCGTGTAAACGCACAATTTCAGTACCCGGGCGTAGCATCAAATGGAAGGTATTCCCAAGAATGATCTGTGCACCTAGCCCTTGCAACTCTTCCGGTGTCATCGCTTTGACCGTGCCATAAGTACCGACTGGCATAAAGGCCGGAGTTTCGACGTGGCCGCGTGGAAAACTTAGACGGCCACGACGTGCTAATCCTTCTGTTTTGAGCAGCTCAAACTGCATATGCGACATAACAAGCTTCCGAGAGTTGCAAAGCAGTGCATAATAACTGGACTTCTCAGCAGATACCAAGCTTCTCTTGGTTTAGTTCCTCTAGTTTAACTTCTTAGGTTTAGCTGCTTTGCAGTTTGAGCAGACTAGCCTTTATTCTAAAACCGCTTCCCCCATTAAACTAGGATCACGCCAGACTTCATCGAGACGGCTAAACCAAGCGAGTTTTCCATCGCGCAGGCCACCATCATCATCATCATTTACCTGTATATCAAGACCAATCCGATGCCCAGGGCGAGGGCTAATGCCGAGAGAGTCCCAAGCAATCGCAAGATCTAAGATATAGCGACCTTCTAAATATTGACTACGGAAATTGATTTTGGCTTGAGCCGAATTTTTACCAAAGCTGAGTTCGCGATCTTGCCAGCGATAGAATAAATGCAGGTCGTTGCGCCCATCATATTGACGTAATTGGCTAGCATCCGTATCTAAGAAAATTTCTAAGCTGTCATCGTCCCAAACCTTGGAGGAGTCTAGTTTCATTTGATCATCGGCCACAGCAAGGCGCAGATACAAACGATTAGTATCCCAGCTCGCTTGCCAAATTGCAGCTAGATCACGGGAATCCTCAACTCGCCCTGCAATAACTTTACGTAATTGATAAGCCGAAGCTTGTTTCAGTGGATTTTGGCTGTCATGCGCCTGAGCCACTAGCGCTTTATTACCAAATACATATTTTTCCTGGGGTGGATTATTCTGTGCCACTAAAATCGCCTGAGAACGCAGCGGCGCTAACATAGGAATTGACTGTGGATCCGTATTGACCAAAGGATGATTGGTTGTCGGAGGCGATATGGGTGGAGTCAAATTTTCGTTGAGTGGGTCTAATTGTGGAATATTACCAACAATATCAGTACCTTCTTTCTCTTCTTGGCTATTGGGTAGGGGCTTAGGTACGTCACCGGTTAAGCGTGATAGTTCAGCGGTACTTAATGCTCGTGGTTTTTGTACACGTGCCACCGTGCTACTAGAGCAACTAGGCCACCAGCAGGGATTGTCACCAATAAAGCGAGTCAGAGCCAAATGTTTAGGCGCTTCTTTATCAGGCTGGGTAATATATTCCTTAGTACCTTTACTGCCAAAGCGGTTATACGTCCGTGGTGAGGAAAAGTGCACAAACATCTTACCGCCTGCTTGTCGCCAGCCATCTAATAATTGCTTATAAATTTTAGCCATTTCGGGGCTGCGATTGGCCGCATAAAATAATTTATTTGGGTGCTGATCATCACTTTTAGTTTTGTCATCAATCAGGTGTTGCCCGCCTTCATAGGCAATCAAATCCACCCCAAATTGTCGTGTCACATCAGCCTGCTTACGGATGGCTTCGAGTACTTTGGGTAGAGAGTGATTAGCCGTTTTATTTTGCATAGCACGAAAAATATCATTCACGCTAGATGCACGGCGCAATTCATTAATATCACCGAAGACATAGGGTGCAACCGCAAAAGCATCCGTTTGTTTATAAGCATCACGGAAAGACAACATAGTGGCTGTCATCGCTGGATTACCATTTAAACCCGCCATTAAGCGTACTAAGCGCTGTTTGCCACCAAACACTTGTTCGAAAATATTAAAAATCTCGACCGAGCGTAGTGAATAGTATTTGTAACCGGCGACATAATCGACGGGATCAAGACCAAGTTGCTTGCCACCTTGTTTCATATAGGCATGCTGGCTGAAAATCCCATTCCAAGTTTCATTACTGTATTCAATATATACTTTCAAATCAGGGTCAAGATTGCTTCGAATATACTCAGCATAGCGCCGCACAAAATCATTATCAGCAGCATGAGGAATAGTAAACCAAGCATCGGCATGGAGACGATTCGCAAGCTCTACCATGACTTCAAGAGGAGCACCCCGTACACCTTCAGCCCCTCCCCAAGTGGCTTGTTCGACTAAAGTGCGATCAGACCAATGTTGGATAGGGTTACGAGTAATCCCGCTCATATTCATAAAGCGCACGACTTTGTAGTCTTTCATGAATTTCAAATAATCGGGATTGAAAATGATTTTTTCGTGATGTCGTTCAAAATCTAAAAAATCGCCACGTGTACATTGCGAAGCACCATTTACACGCTGAAAAGGGTTGCTAGCACAGATGCCGCCTTGAGGGATGACATGAATATTGCGAATATAATTATTCGGGTTAGTGGCTTTAATTTCGAGTTTGACACTGTATTCATTATCTTTACCCGGGTCGATTTTAATAATATCGCGTCCGGGTTGAGATTCGACGAGGCTGGCATCTAGGCCGTATTCAATTTTACCTTGCCCCTCATAAAGAACTGTGTAATAGCCACGTGGAATCGTATTGGCAGGTAGCTTATTGATTAAGCGAGTCCCAGCCTGTGCACCCGGAGCAATCGAGGTCGGCCAACCAAACCGATCATATTGCACCTGCCCTTTAGTCAGATAGGGAATAGCTTCCCGAAAAGGTAGGGATGTTTTAAACAAATCCAAAAAGGGTGCGCTAGAATCATACTCCAACACTTCATTGGTATTAGTGCCTAACGGTGAATTCGCATTGTAATAAGCCAGTGCGGTGAGTGGCCATTGCATAATCAGCAGCAATGCCGATGCAATGAGGCGATGTCCCCTGAAGAGTCGCATGACCATAGTTATTTGCCCCAATATTTTTATTAGTTATTTTCACCGACTCGCTGATTTTGCCCCCGCGCCAGCCGATGACGTATCCATACTATTAAAATTATAAATCTCCAGAGCTTAGCAATACCTGAAAGCTTTGGGTTTTACATGGTTAAATTTAGAGTACTCAGTGAGTCTGGAGTTCAAGCAAGATTAATTATTCTGATAAAAGGTAGGTACATGGATTAACGTGGATAATTAGGGTAGCTAGGATAGCTCGGTGTATTTGGATAATACTCATATTGCAGACTACCCCCTTGTTGCAAGGCTTGCTCTAAGATACCACTGGTTTCGAGGTAATAGCCTAAGCCAATCATCAATACCAAAATGCTAAGGCTTAAGGCGAGTATTTTTACAATACTATACGGCCGCTCACCTTGAGTGCGCCCGTTTCGGCCATTAATGACAAAACGATAGGTTTGCCCCTGATAACGAAAGGCCGCAGACCAAACAGGTAATAAAATATGCTTAAACGTAGTAGCCGAATAGTGGGTATCTAAAGCGGTAATTTGCTGTTGATCACCGCCAATATCTTGACGCACCGCTTGCCGAATCGCTTGATCCATCAAATCACGGGCTTGGTTAAAGCCTTCATCGAGATCAACTTGATAAATTTCACTTTGGAAGCCGCTTAAATAAGCCTCATTGTAATTCACTAACTTATCTAAATCCCAAGGCTGAATATTATCTAGAATCTTCCGAGGTAAAGAGCGAGTTGCTCCTACGAGGACATCATCAAAAAATTGGCGAACTTGACCCGATACGGGTGTCCAACGAATTTTGGGAACATTGACCACTCGTTGGCGGGTTTGCCCATTGACCACTTCCGTGATCACTTGTTGTTCGTAATAAACCGTACCACGCTGGCCTTGATAATGGCTATCTGTGTGGCTGTCATAAGTCCAGTAGGGAACATAGATACCTAGCAAGCGTTCATCGCGCTTGGCTTTGTTTTTTAAAGCCGATGGAGCAAACCAAAGTTGACCAATCCATTTCTCAAAGGCATCACGTGCTTGTTGCTCAGTGATATTAAAAGGCAGGAGGGATTTCGGTTGAAATAGGCGTGCCTGTTCTGTACCTGTCACGACAGGCGTGCCGCAAAAAGGGCAATCGCCGGAATGTTGATTCTGTTTCAGC
>JBJOOT010000129.1:0-10141 GCA_046051185.1 Pseudomonadota bacterium
AAGATCAGGGTAGCAAATACGGGAACTACATGAACTAACGGAAGTTAGCTACTCCCGTTAGTTGATCATCAGTTGCGTATCGATAACTAATTATTTCTTTTTAGGCATCGGTTTTCTCTGAGCAGCACATTGCTTGCAGTCAGTGATGACCTTAACAACAGGAGCTGGTTTTGGAGCCTCCACTGGTTTTGCGGGTTCAGTTTTAGCACCACATTCGCTGTATGGGGTTTCATTAGCAGCCATGACGCAACCATAAGTTCCGTATAAAGGACCACCATTAGCACCTACATAGAAAGTTCCTTCGGCAAAGGCAGTCGAAGAGAATGCGAGTACGGATACAGATAAAGCCAAAACCATTTGACGGATTTTCATAGAATGCTTCCTTTGTTAACAGATTAATTGGGGTATGCACTGCTCGAAGAGCAAGAAGTAAGAGTCTCTCTATCAGGCAAATACTAACAGAAAGATCTTAGCTAGCTATAGTGTTTGCCCTGTTTTTTGTCAAGAGACCTGCCGATATAGCGTCACGATGCCAATATCAAACGTACTTACCAAGAAAACTGAAAAGAGATCGGAGGTATCAAGCCAAGTACAAATTTAAGTAGGCGGTCAAGTACCGATTTTTGACTTGTCCCCCTCAGTGCTTCGAACTTACACTTCACAATGGAGATAACGCGGTGATCAGCGATGAAAATAACGAGCTTTGCAAACTAGCTAGAATAAGCGCTACTTCTTGACTATAAATGTAGAGCGGAGATCTAGGGTATTATCGTTTAACCAATTCACTGATAAGGAAATTAGCTATGGCCAAGCCACAAGAGTCCGAGTTTGATATACAAGCTGAGTTTGGGCAAATGAAAGCACAGCTTGCTAGCCTGTTAGCCTCATTGGAGCAACAAGGTGAGGCGAAAGCGGCTAGCTTGAATGGTCAGCTGACTAAAGAGCTAGAGGATTATAAAGAAATTGCTTTGAAAAAAGCTCAACAAGTACAAGCGGTGAGTCATGAAGGACTTGAACAAGTAAGCCAATATGTCAAGGCCAATCCCTTGGCTAGTTTGGGCATCGCTTTTAGCGTGGGGTTTGTATTGTCACGTTTACTCAGTGGCAAAAGCAGCTAACTTAAACTAGATGAGCAGTGTATGAAAGCAATAGCCGAGGTGGTCATTAGTTTATTCGATTTAGTCGAGGCAGAAGGGCGTCTATTAAGACAAAAGACGCTAAAAACAATCGCTATTTCTTTATTGATGGCAGTAGCAGCCGTTTTATTCTTAACCAGCCTCGTGTTATTAATGGCCGCTTTGTATAATTTTTTACTGGAGTATTGGAGTTTGCCAACGGTCTTATTAGTGACAGCAAGTGCAGGTCTAGTCTTAACAGGAGGAGTGGTATGGTACGTTCAACGCCTAAGCCAACGTCTGTAGAGGAAGCCAAAACCCAGTTACGAGCAAGTGTCGCCCGTGTGGATTATTTAGAACCCTTGCGCCATCATCCTTTGCCTGTCGTTGCCTTAGGCTTAGTGGGTGGGTGGTTTGCCTTTCGTGCATTGAAAAAAGGCAAGATCGATACGGCGACAGGTTTTTTTGAGCTGGGGGTGGCGGTTGCACGTAAATTACTTTAACGTTTTAATAAACCATAGCTAAGTAGAGCCAGCCCTAGCAAGGCTAAACTCCAGTTCAAAGCAATAAATGCGGAGTCTAGGCTTAAGTCGGGACTGCTAATCAATAGGCTTGCCCCAATGATTAAACTGCCACCAGCAATAATCAGGCGCAGTTTAGCTTGTGACTGTTGTAGCACTTGTTGCAATTGCTCCATCTGTTTAGATTCATAGTGAAATTTTAATTGTTGCTGTGTGGTTTGTTTAAGGGCTTCATGCCAGAGATTCGGCATATAGGGCAGATTTTCTAAGAGCTTCGGCAGATTGACTTTTACACCATTCAAAAGGGCGCGTACACCGACTTGTTCATCCATCCAGCGTTCAATAAAGGGTTTAGCGGTCGACCATAAATCTAAATCAGGATACAGTTGACGACCTAAACCTTCGATATTTAAGAGTGTTTTTTGTAATAGTACTAATTGTGGTTGCACTTCCATATTAAAGCGTCTTGCCGTTTGGAATAAACGCAATAGAAAATGCCCAAAAGAAATATCTTTAATCGGTAAATTAAAAATTGGCTCACAAACAGAGCGAATTGCTGATTCAAATTCGTCTACTCGGGTATTCGGTGGTACCCAACCTGATTCTACATGTAATTCAGCGACGCGTTTATAATCACGATTAAAAAAAGCATAGAAATTTTCGGCTAAATAGCGCTTGTCTTCTGGGGTGAGTGTACCGACTATCCCAAAGTCGACCGCCATATATTGTGGTTCGTGCGGCTGTCTTGCATCCACAAAAATATTCCCCGGATGCATATCGGCATGGAAGAAATTATGACGAAAGACTTGAGTGAAGAAGATTTCCACGCCTAATTCACCAAGCCGTTTAAAATTCACATTGAGGTCTTGTAAACGTTGAATATCGCCCACGGGAATTCCATAAATCCGCTCCATCACCATGACATTGGTATGCGTGTAATCCCAATATACTTCAGGCACATAGAGCATGGGATCTTTTTCAAAATTACGCCGTACTTGGCTGGCATTAGCTGCTTCACGGATTAAATCTAGTTCATCGAAGATCGTTTTTTCATACTCAGCAACAATCTCTACTGGACGTAAACGCCGCGCATCTTTCCAATAACGCTGTACTAATTCGGCCAGTAGATACATGACTGCTATATCTTGACGAATAGTTTTTTCAATATTCGGTCTTAATACTTTGACAACCACTTCTTTATTATCCCAAAGCGTTGCCGCATGGACTTGAGCAATGGAAGCAGAGGCCATTGGCTCAGTTTCAAAGTATTGGAATACCTCTGTAACAGGGCGACCATAGGCCTTTTCAATCAATTGACGGGCGGTGGCACTAGAAAAGGGCGGAACGCGGTCTTGTAAACGGGTGAGTTCTATCGCTATATCATCCGGTATGAGATCACGACGGGTTGACAGCATTTGCCCGAATTTAATGAAAATAGGCCCTAACTCTTCTAATGAGAGACGAATCCGCTCACCTCGGGGGCCGAAGTCTTGATTTTTACGTTGCCAATTCCACGGGAATAAATAATAAAAAAAAGCCACGGGGCGAAACAGTGGGATACTCAAAACAAGCTCATCCAGCCCATGCCGGATAAAAACTCGTTGAATAGTCCAAAGGCGCAATAAGCGAGTGATGGATTTCATGGATTACCGTTGGGGTAAGTGGAGCTTAGATTTAGACACTTACCACATTAAGTCGTCAGGAATTTGATAAGCCGCGTAAGGATCATCTTCGGCTGGACTGGAGTTGTTATTGAGATTTAAAACAACAATAGCGCTAGGATCACGTTGGGCAATTTTTTCAGCGATAATGCGGGGTACAAGTTCATAGCCTTCACCCAAGCGCACGACAGCCAAGATGCCATAGGCGAGGCGATCTTGCAGTAGCTCAGTGATCATGAGTGTTTTGACTTTATTCTGATCAGCAAATTGATAACGCAGCTCACCCTGCTTACGATCAATTTTATTCATGTTAATTAATTGGCGAATTTGGGCTTGAATAGCTTTTTGTTCGGCTTGCTCACGTTGTAGGCGGTTAAGTTCTTTAGAGCGCTCGGCTTGTTCTTGGCGGGCTTTTTCAGCGAGCAATTTAGCCTCATCGACTTTGACCTCACCGGTGCGTTTGGCTTCTTTTTGTGCCTTGGCTGTCTTTTGATGCGCTGTTTTGCGCTCTTCACGGCTGGCTTTTTCGGCTTTAGCTTGGTCAATCAAACCGGCTTTAAGAAGTTGGTCTTTTAAGGAACTCATGTTTTCAGTATCCGCAGCTGCTGCAAGAGGGGGATAGTATAGCATTGCTTGAGCCGATGCGGAAAAGACTGGTATCGCTCATTAAATTTGCCCCTTAGCTGCAGACTTGGGGAGTTTGAAATTCGCTGCCCAATCTTCTACAGAGTTTCAAAAGTTTCGGCTTAGGTAGTGCTAAAAAAACAATCAAGGTATATGATTATTCTTTGCGAAAAATGAATTCATACCCTGAGCGACTCTAGCTTTGTCGTTGTCAGCTTAGTTAGCGTGCTTGATTAGCTCACAATAACCCCCCCCCTCATTGATGGAAAATAGATGCAGTTCTGCGAAAAAACATCCTGCTGCGTGCAGATTAGGCGATTTCTTTCTGAATAAACGGGCTGACGCAAACCTTTGAGACTTGTTGTTAATTTCCTATGGATACTGGGTTATTGCTTGTTGGCAATGCCCGCTTTTGCCAATTCAGTTGTGGTATTAACTGATCAACAACCCGCCATCATAGTGAATACACAGCTAGATTTTCTGCATGATCCTGAGGGGCGTCTGACGATCAATGAAGTGATCTCAGCACCCTTCAGTGAGCGTTTTAATAATACCGGTACAGACGGTTTCTATGTTGGCTTAACCTATGATACCTATTGGCTGAGGCAGCGCTTTGATCATCAGTCTAGTTCACTGCTAGCTTGGTATCTGCAAGTGCTAGGCATGGATGAAGCTTGGGTTGAGGTTTATTTGCAACAGGGGCAGGGAACACCTGTTCGGCTGAATCCCAAGCCGTATTTTTTTTATCACACCTATCCTTTGGTGTTACCTACACAAGGGGCTTACACTGTTTATGCCCGCGTGCAAGACCGCAATGATGGCTTGGGTTTAGGTTTTCGTTTTACTCAAGCTGAACAACGAATTGATATTCATAATGTTATTTTCTATACCCTGATTAGTGGCAGTTTGCTGGCACTCGGACTCTATAATTTATTTTTGTTTGTTAGTTTACGGCATGCAAGTTATGGCTGGTTAGGTCTAGGGATTCTGGCGATTAATCTTGAAAATAGCCGTTATACTGGTTTATTACACCAATACCTTCCGATTTGGCCTGAGTATTTTCAGATTTATAGCATATTTGGCTTTGTGTCCTTATTGGGCTATATCCCATTTTTTCGGAATTTGCTGGCCACACGTAATTATTTTCCTATCCTTGATAAGGCGTTTCAGGTTTTATTTTGGGTGATATTGGGAGTATTGGTTAATTTAGCATGGCTGCCTTTTGCAGCTTTATGGTATACGGTATTGGCAGCTTTGGTGTTTATTCTTACGGCATTAACGATTTTTCGAGTATTCTTTTCGCCTGTTCGCATTAATAAAAAGCTCGCTTGGGGGTTTGTAGCCTTTATTCTAGGCACTGTGCCTGCACTATTGAATGGGCTTTATATTCAACTTAACTTTATTTTCAGCTTCTCAACTTTACTCTTGACCATTTTTCTATTTGTTCTGATGCTATCCTTGGCACAGGCCGATCATGTTCGTCTGCTGCGCGAAGAGGCCGCCAGTGCTAAAGCCTCGAATAAAGCCAAAGGTGATTTCCTAACAACGATGAGCCATGAGTTACGTACTCCTATGAGTGCTGTGATCGGTGCGGGCGACTTATTACGAGATACTCGTCTGACGGTTCAACAACGTAGTTATGTTGATAAATTAGAGATTGCTTCCCGCCACATGCTGACACTGATTGGCAATATTTTAGATGTTTCCCGTATTGAGCAGCAGGCTTTAAGTTTTGAACAGATTCCTTTTGACCTCAAAGCGCTTGCCAATGAACTGGAGGCCTTATTTATAGGGCAAGCTCAGGATAAAGGCTTGGTTTTTAGCCTACAAGCACCTACAGAGGCGCTTTGGTTGCAAGGTGATCCGACACGCTTAAAACAAGTTTTGATGAATTTATTAAGTAATGCTATCAAGTTTACTGAGCGTGGTCAGGTTGATTGCAGGATGCAGGTGGAAGAGGAAGATGCACAGACGCTTACAATCAGCTTTACTGTTAGCGATACGGGTATTGGCATTACCCCAGAGCAGCAAGCCCATTTGTTCCAGCCCTTTTCCCAAGCCGATAGTAGTACCTCACGCCGTTATGGTGGCAGCGGTTTAGGCTTGGTCATCAGTGCTCAACTGGTGAGACGCATGGGGGGCGCATTGAGTTTAGAAAGCTCACTTGGGCAGGGCAGTCGCCTTGAGTTCAGGCTCAAATTTCCGGTTGCTAATCCTCTCCCTACAGCGCCTACAATGGCATTTAATCAGCGGGTGACTCTACCGGCAGCGGCTATTTTATTGGTGGATGATGATTTATTAAATCAGTTCTTCACACAAGCTGTGCTGGAGAAATTCGGTATGCAAGTCACCGTCGTCGATAGTGGGATAGCCGCTCTTCAGCAAATCCAGCAACAGAATTTTGCCTTGGTCTTGATGGATGTCAGTATGCCAGAAATGGATGGTTATGAGACAACTCGTCGTATCCGTGCTTTCCCTAATAGATGTAATTTACCGATTATTGCTCTAACTGCTCATGCGATTGCTGGCGAACGTGAGCGTTGTTTAGCCGCTGGAATGAATGATTTTTTGTGCAAGCCCTATCAAATGATTGAGTTGAAAATGACTTTACAGCAGTGGCTACTGAAGGCTTGAGCTGATTTGAGCAGCTTTCTGCCACTCTGATTGAACTGTGTCGTTATACAAAACCCAAGCGGTTTAAGCAGATTTAAGTGAATTAAGACTTAAATGTTGATTTATCCGTATTTAACCCGATTTTAGTTGGAAAACCTGCCATCTTTTTTACAAGCTCAGCTACACTCAATGAATTAGAGTGTTAAGATTAAAAAACGAATAATCAGAATGAAAAAATATGGTTTATATCTGTATTTAGGCTGTCTTTGCCTAATACTTACAGGTTGCGAGGTACGTTCTGCAAGCCCAGTGATTGCAACTAAACTGGTGAGTGGTTTAGATCACCCGTGGAGTATGGCTTTTTTACCCAATGAAGAAATTCTCATTACTGAGCGCGGTGGGCAGTTACGTAGCGTAAAAAAAGGTAAGCTTTCTGCACCCATTCAGGGTGTGCCACCTGTGCTTGCACAGGGGCAAGGTGGCTTATTAGGAGTGGTGGCTCATCCGCAGTTCTCAGAAAACCATTTGATTTATCTAGCTTATAGTGGTGCGGGCGAAGAGGGGGCTAGCACGGAGCTTATACGTGCTCAATATCAACAAGGTAAATTAAGCAATTTACAAAAGCTCTTAGTCGCGACTCCCAAAGTTGAGGGGGGGCAGCATTTTGGTGGGCGCTTACTATTTGATAAACAAGGTTATTTATATTTGACCTTGGGCGATCGAGGCCAGCAAGAACTGGCTCAAGATACGAGTAATCATGCAGGTGGCGTGGTGCGGCTCAAGGATGATGGCGGTATACCTGAGAGCAATCCCTTCAAAAACAAAGTGGGGGCGGCTCCAGAATTATTCTCTTATGGGCATCGTAATGTGCAAGGAATTGCTTTAAATCCTAACAATGGCCAGGTGTGGACACATGAACACGGCCCGCAAGGGGGCGATGAAATCAATATTCTCAAAGCGGGCGCGAATTATGGCTGGCCAATCATTAGTTATGGTGAACAATATGGTGGTGGCTCCATTGGTGAGGGCAAAACTAAACAAACAGGGATGGAGCAGCCTTTACATTATTGGACGCCTTCCATTGCCCCTTCTGGGATGACGTTTTATAGCGGTGATAATTATTCAGGCTGGAATGGGAGTCTGTTTGTTGGTTCTTTGAAGTTTTCTAAATTAGTTCGCTTAACTTTAGTTGGGGGTAAAGTCGCGGCAGAGGAAAATTTACTAGAGGGTGAAATAGGGCGCATCCGTGATGTGCAACAAGGCCCTGATGGTTATTTATATCTTCTCAATGATGAAGCAAATGGTGGTTTATATCGTTTAGAGCCAAGCTAATCCGGCTAAGCTCTGTCGACTCCGCTGATTTTGCGCTAGGATGCGGGCTTCATTATTTAGGATTTAATCATGCTGCTGATTCCTGCTATCGACCTGAAAGACGGTCAATGTGTGCGTCTGCGTCAAGGGCGGATGGATGACACGACTATATTCTCCTCTAATCCTGTGGATGTGGCTCAGCGTTGGGTGGATGCAGGGGCGCGTCGCTTACATTTAGTGGATTTGAACGGTGCTTTTGCTGGCAAACCCGTTAATGCTGAGGTGGTGCGGGCGGTTGCGGCTAAGTTTCCGCAATTACCGGTGCAAATCGGAGGGGGGATTCGGGATGCAGCGACAGTAGCCGCCTATTTAGAGGCTGGCGTGCAGTTTTGTATTATTGGTACGAAAGCGGTGCAAGAGCCGCCATTTGTAGTCGAGCTTTGCAAACAATTTCCAGGGCATATTATTGTCGGGATTGATGCAAAGAATGGCAGGGTAGCTACCGATGGCTGGGCGGAAGTATCGCAAGTGGCTGCGATTGAGTTAGCCAAGCAATTTGAGCAAGCGGGTGTGAGCGCGATTATTTATACCGACATCGCTCGTGATGGCATGATGACAGGGGTTAATGTTGAGGAAACGGCTAAATTAGCGGCTAGTATTTCGATTCCGGTCATCGCTTCAGGTGGAGTGACTAATCTGGATGATATTAAAGCGCTGCTGGCGGTTGAAAATAAAGGCGTGATGGGCACAATTTTGGGGCGCTCTATTTATGAAGGCACGATTGATCTTGCAGAAGCGCAGCGCTTAGTGGATGGAGTCTAATCATGGGTTTAGCTAAGCGTATTATTCCTTGCCTTGATGTTGATAATGGGCGCGTGGTAAAGGGGGTGAACTTCGTCGATATTCGCGATGCGGGTGATCCTGTGGAAATTGCGGCTCGTTATAATCGTGAAGGCGCAGACGAAATTACTTTTCTTGATATTACCGCAAGCTCTGATAATCGTGAAACCATCGTGCATGTGGTGGAAGCGGTTGCCTCCCAAGTGTTTATTCCACTGACGGTCGGTGGTGGGATTCGTAAATTAGACGATGTGCGCCGGATGCTGAATGCGGGGGCGGATAAAGTTGGGATTAATACCGCTGCAATCACCAACCCTGAATTAGTCCGTGAGGCCACCGATTATTTTGGCTCACAATGTATTGTGGTGGCGATTGATGCTAAGCGTGTGAGTGCAGCCGATGAGCCATTACGTTGGGAAGTATTCACGCACGGTGGGCGTAAACGCACAGGTCTTGATGCGGTGGCTTGGGCAGAAAAAATGGCGGCTTATGGCGCGGGTGAGCTTTTGGTCACCAGTATGGATCGGGATGGAACAAAAAGCGGCTTTGATTTAGCGCTGATGGCGGAAATTAATGAGCGAGTTTCAGTGCCTTTAATTGCCTCTGGGGGCGTGGGTAATTTACAGCATCTTGCCGATGGCGTATTAAAAGGTGGCGCTGATGCGGTCTTAGCCGCTAGTATTTTCCATTTTGGTGAATATACTGTGGGTGCTGCCAAAGCATTTATGGCAGCACAAGGTATTGAAATGCGTTTGTAAAAAATATGCTATTAAAGATTAATTAAGGAGTCTGCATGCTGCAAGTTGATAAGCAGTTAATTGCTGACAGAAAAGAAAAATTAGAACTTGTCCGGCAAGCACTCAAGCAGCATTTTATCGGTATTGATAAAATCATTGATGATTTAATCGGTTATATTCAAGTTTGGTATTTAATGCCAGAGCTGTTACAACGCCCTGTCATTGTGAATTTATGGGGGATGACGGGGGTAGGCAAAACGGATTTAGTCCGTAAATTAGTTCGTGCTTTAGATTTTCAAGAACGCTTTGCTGAAATTGAGCTATCAAATATCGATCAAACTTTTTGGCACTCCTCGGTTTCTTCCATTTTAGATAAGCGTGAGCTGCATGATAGTCGACCTTGTGTCTTATTATTTGATGAAATTCAGCGGTTTAATACCATTGATTTAGAGGGTAAACCCTTAGCGCAGTCGCGCTTTATGGATTTTTGGAGTTTATTATCGGATGGCTATCTAACCCGTTACGATCAAGAAGCCAATGATATTGATAATTTCCTTGCTCGATATTTTTGGGAACGCAAGCGGAAGAAAAAGCGCTTAGATGCAGGTGAAGAACCTGAAGTCAGTTACGATCCTTACGAGCATTATATTAGTTCCTATGACTTATTATCCTTCAAAAAAACGCTGAATCTGGATATTGATTTAGAGTCGCTCTTTGAG
>JBJOOT010000130.1:0-10131 GCA_046051185.1 Pseudomonadota bacterium
CAATTGCAGCAAGGGCATATGAAAGCAGGCCATACACCACAGTTGCCGTTAGCACCTGCATTCCCTCCATCCAATTTAGCCACTGACCCACACTCGCGTTTGCCCCTACCGATCCTTGAGCAACCCGCTGAACCATTCGTAACGCCCCCTTTACCCGCTGACCGAAACCCTGACCCAAGCCCTAATCCCATACAGAAAGCTTTGCCTCAAGCAATGCCTAAACCCATTGAAAAAAAATCTACCGTAAACACTACCCCTATCAGCGCTAGACATCCCCCCACAAAACCTGCTCAAACCGATAAACCCTCCCCCAGAGTGATAAATCCTTCTAATACCAAAGATCAGCCGAATAATCGCAACCGTCCTGCTAATACTCCTAGTCCTCGGCATAAACCCGTTAAATCCCCCTCAACAGTCAAGCCATCACGACACTCTTCCAGCCCCGTGATTAGCCCTAGGCCTACAGCTAGAGCGCGTAAACCGCTTAAGCCGCCGGCAGCTCGATCAACCACAGCTGGAAGCCATGATGATTATCGACTACTTGAACAGTCTTTAGGTATTCCCTTGCAATAGCGGCTTGCATTGCATGGCTCACAATCAAGGTGATTTCATGTCATTTAAGAAAAAAATGATGCTCTTGTTGTTAGCATTTGTTGTGCTAGCTGCTTGTACTACCACTATTATTCAAGCCCCTGTGTTATTAGAGCTAACCCAACCCGTGCCTTTGCAAAAAGCCACCGAGCGAGGAGCTAAGCATTTATTTAGCCTCGTCCAACAAGAGCGGGGCTGGCGTAGCGAAATTCTATCCACGCAGATTTTGATTCTTCCCACGTTTCAAGAAAAAACTCGCAAGATTCTAGAACCAACGCAACAAATCTATTCTTATTTGCAACAACAAGCAGCAAAGTTCACGGGTATCCAACTTGTTAATTTGGAAACAAACCAACAAACGCCAGCTGCTTATGAATTGCATAGCTCCATGCTGATTACTGAAACCAATGGCAAAGAGAAAATAATTTTAACCATGTGGATGCTCGAGTCACAGACTAAGCGCAGACTCTCAACGGTCAGCTCAGCGATCCGTCTTGATCCTAGCATTAAGCAACCCAAGTTCAGCCATAACCTTGAACCACAGCCTTGGCGTATTGCTCTACAAGAAGCTAGTGGCTTAATCTTGACAGCCGCCAATCAAGATCGCGCATGGCGGAGTCAACTGGCGACCACTCAAATCTTGTTAGCCCCGATCTTCGATGCAAACTCTAAAGAATACCTAACTCTAAGCAGCGATTTGCAAGGCCAATTACAAAAACAAGCGAATGGTTTAAAAATTGCTGCTATTTCACAAAGTCTACTCCCACAAGCGCATTATGTGCTTCATAGCGCCTTAGCGATTGATCCAACGAGTGCTGGTCAAGTTTATGATTTATATCTGTGGTTAAGAGAAGCTAAAACCGGACGTTTATTAGCCTATCATTTGAATAAAGTTCTTACCCAAGGTTTACCTTATGCTTTGACTGCCGAATCGAAAGATAGCCCCGTGTATACTGAGCCACTCACTCCCAATGGAAAAAGTTTTGATCTGCGCCAAGAAATGCAGCGTCCCAATTATTTAGCCAGTCTGCAATCAGAGGCTATTTTGGCTGATGCTGCTAAGGCTTATGCTAATGCTCAATATGCTCAAGCTTTAGCATTGTATGAGACAGCCCAGTCTACGCACCATGGGATGAGCTTGCGTAGCTTAGCAGGCCGCTATTTAGCCCTGTTACGGATGCATCGAAACGCTGAAGCGCGGGTTGCATTTGCGGATTTACTCCAATATGGTTTTAAGCATAACAACCTACTAACCTTCAAAATTCTCTTTGCAGTTGATTCCACTAAATTTGCTGGCGGACATTTTTTAAGTAATCAATACCAAGTCTGGATCGAAGAAATCGCCAATCACCTCAAATATCAAACACTCTGTTTATTAGTGGCAGGACATAGCAGTCACAGTGGCTCTGCAGCCTATAACCTAAAACTATCTACCGCACGAGCCACTAGTATTCGGCAATTGATGACTACGAAACAAACAATAGCCGGTACTCGTAGCCAAGCAGAGGGTAAAGGTTTTTATGAAAATATCGTCGGCACAGGAACTGATGATTTTCGGGATGCGGTGGATCGACGGGTAGAGTTTCGCAAGCGAGCTTGTCAGTAGAATTGCAATAAAACCCCGTCGGGCTAAAAGTCAACGGGGTAACTATAGAGTCTTGACTATTTAAGTTTAGCGCCTGCTGATTTTGCGGCTTTTTTAGCTTTTTTAACGATTTTCTTGGCGGCTTTATCAGCTGCCTTTTTTTCTTTCTTTTCTTTTTTAGCAAGTTTCTTTAAAGCTTTCTTTTCTTTTTTGCGCTCTTGCTCAAGCATTTTCTTTGCTTTTTTTAACTGCTTGTCAGCTTCACTCTTTTCTTTAGCGCTTTCTTTGGCATTGGCTTTTGCGGCTTTTTTTGCTTGTTTATTGCTTAGTTTTTCTTGTGCAGTAACCTCAACAGCTAACGCCTCCACTGTTTCTAATGCTTCTACTTCTAATTCTTCTATTGCGGCTACCTCTGCAATGACAGGTATTTCCACTGCGGGTTTCTTTGCTCTAGTACGAGTAGTGGCTGGTTTAGAAGCCGGTTTAGAACTTGTAGAAGCTTCAGCCGCTTTCTTAACCGCAGTCGTTTTAGCACGACTAGGGCGTTTCGCCGCAGCGGCTTTAGGTGGAGCAACAGGTTGAGCAGCTTCTGGTGCTTGCCCCATTGAGTCCTGCACCTTAAGCTCTTGAATTTCTTGAGAAACAATGGGTGTTTCTGTGACCGATTCAGAGCCTTCTTCTGTAGCAATAACCGTATCCAGCACAACAACAGGCTCAACACTAGTCTCGGCTTTAGCAATTAAAGCTTTCGCGCTTTCTAAAATACCTGCTGCGATATTTGTACCAATACCCGGTACTTCAGCCAAAGCTTGTTCAGACATCGCCGCCAATTGTTCAACCGTTGTCACCCCATTAGACTCTAAACGAGCCTGCATGGTAGGACCTATATATTTAACCGCAGAAAGTGATAATGTCATAAGCCTAAACTCCTTAAGTATATTCAATATTTATTATTGTAGAAAAAGCGTGACGCTACAGTGTGCCGAAATTATAAAAAAAAACCAATGATTCCCTAACTGTTATACGGCTATCACGCTGATTATCTTGTTTATCGCAGCTCAATTTGAATGCTTGCACTGATGGTTATCGGAAATGCTTGCACGTAACTTGCGGGCAATCGTAGGATTTAAACAATCTCTGAACTGTGAGTATATAAATCAGCAGCGCTATGCCCCTGAATACACTGTATCTGAATCTTGAAGTTTTAGTACACGCCATCAAAACCCAATCAAGCAAAGCACTCTGCCTCATTAGGTTTGTCGGGTGCATAAACTCCACAAGCTGCCTAGTGGAGCGTGAAACGTTGTTTAGACTCCACTAAAAATAGTGAGACCCGAACTGAATAATAGGTTTAGCATATCCTAGTTCATGTCCCTGTTTTGCGTGGATGTCCGTGCTCAAATGTAGATAACGGTAGACACAAAAAAGCCCTGAAACCGTTAGATTTCAAGGCTTTATGTATTTATTAGATGTACTTAGATAACTAAGAAGTGCCGAGGGCGAGACTCGAACTCGCACACTGTCACCAGCGGCGGATTTTGAATCCGCTGCGTCTACCAATTCCGCCACCCCGGCAAGGTGTAGTGGCGCGTATTCTACCAAGTTTTTGTCATTTGGAAAGTATTTTTATGCAGTGTTATCATATTGACATGAAACTTAGTGACTTCGATTACCAACTTCCGCCTGAACTGATTGCTTACCAACCGTTGGCTAAGCGGACTGAGAGCCGTTTATTAGTTTTAGATCCGTCTAACCCTCAAGTTGAAGATCAGTATTTTTATCAACTGCCCCAGTTTTTGAAAGCGGGTGATTTACTGGTTTTCAATAATACCAAAGTCATCCCTGCTCGCTTGTATGGAAAAAAAGCCAGTGGTGGCAAACTAGAAGTATTGATTGAGCGCATCCAAAACCCGCAACTGGCTTTAGCCCATATTCGAGCGAGCAAATCGCCTAAAACAGGAGCAATACTGGAGCTAGAAGATGCCTTTCAAGTAAGAGTATTAGGACGTGAAGGTGAATTATTTCAACTGCAACTGACTGAGCAGGCAAGCTTTTTTGAATTACTAGACCAATACGGGCATATCCCTCTCCCTCCGTATATTGAGCGTCCCGATTTAGTTTCAGATCGTGAGCGTTATCAAACAGTCTATGCAGAAAAGTTAGGGGCGGTGGCAGCACCGACGGCTGGCTTACATTTTGATCAAATGCTTTTAAACCAACTTGCTGAGCAAGGCATTGCAAGCACTACGGTTACTTTGCATGTCGGTGCGGGCACTTTCCAGCCAATCCGCACGGAGGATTTATCACAACATATCATGCATGCTGAATATGTTGAGGTCAGTGCCGCCACCTGTGAGGCCATTCGAGCGTGTAAAGCACGAGGGGGACGAGTAGTGGCGGTGGGTACAACCTCTGTCCGCAGTCTAGAAACGGCTGCTCAAAATGCTAGCCTGCAGCCTTATACGGGAGACACACGTTTATTTATTACACTAGGCTATGAATTTAAAGTGGTAGATGTATTAATCACCAATTTCCATTTACCACAATCAAGCTTACTTATTTTAGTCTCTGCGTTTGCAGGCTATGAGCCTATTAAGGCCGCTTACCAACATGCCATTAAACAAGCTTATCGATTTTTCAGTTATGGTGATGCCATGTTATTATTTCGGCGAGAAAATAACCGCTCAGCTGTTTAAAACTAAGCTTTATCAATGGTTTTTATGTGACTTTTTTACAACATATAGTATCCTAGCTGTTGCGGAAAAATCATGATTTAGCAATCAAGTTTAAATCATGCGCTACACTTTTATAGTGTTGGGTTGAAGTGTCGCCCTGTACACCATCCCCATAGATGGTTTTTAAGTTTAGATCGAAGATAAAGACTCTCCAACTCTAGCGGCCTAGTCTTTTTCATCGGAGGAAACATGGACAAGCAATTACTTAAAAAGATGATCCCTGCCTTCATGGCGGGTGCGTTTCTGCTGACTGCCTCGTTACAAGCATTAGCAGCTCCCCTCACTTTGCCAGCAGACAGTTCTAAGATTTATCAAGTTAAAGGTCGGACACCCGGCAATGTACTAAAAATGTATAAAAAACCGGGTGAGGATATTCTAGTCAATATTCCGCACAATGCGACTTGGCTGGTACGACGCAATGCCCAACAATTAGTCGGTGGCGTCTTATGGGAAAAAGTTAGCTGGGATGATATGACCGGTTGGGTTGAATCCAGTGCTTTAAGTTATGATGCAGAATCGACCAGTATTGCTGCTGCACGGCGAGCTTGCTTAGTTGATCCGAAAGTGCCTCAAAATCAAAAGGTTTGTTGCGGTTATCCAGAAAAAGCGAAAGGCTTACCTTTCCGCTCTGTACCTATTTTCTCAGTACGCGGTTTAACACCGGGTCAAAGCTTAATGATGTATGTGGAAGAAGGTGATAAATCTGCGATTGCTGTAGAAATTCCACATAATGCCACTTGGATTACCAAAATTGGCAAAGTCGCTAAAGGTGGGGATGTCTCTTTTGAATTAGTGCGTTGGGCTGGCCAAAATGGTTGGGTAAACGCAGCTTATTTAGTGGAAGACCCTGCCAAGACTAAAGAAGGCGATGATAAGCGTCGTCTGTGCAGTGGTGGCAAAGAGTTATTGCCAGCCGCCGCTTCAGATATTGTCTGCTTACCCGCTTCGGTGATTCGGCGCTTACGTGAATCAGGGGCTTTATCAGATGAAGTCTTAAAGAAATTAGCACAACAACCGCCTAAGAAAAACTAGACCTATTGAGTCATTTCGAAGCCTTGCTCGAATGACTGGATGATTGGCGGAGCGGAGTTCTCTTCACTAAAAAGGCAAGCTGAATCCAGCCTTGCCTTTTTGGGTTTAGGGTTAACTGACTAATGCTTGATGAAGGCTGAGCCTTTAATTAAAAAAATTAGAATTGATGTTTCTCACAAGCATTCAAAGTATTTCTCATCAGCATCGCAACTGTCATTGGCCCGACACCGCCGGGTACAGGCGTAATCAGCGCAACCTTTTCTTTTGCAGCCTCATAATCCACATCGCCCGACAAACGTCCTGATTCTAAACGGTTAATACCGACATCAATAACCACAGCACTCGGCTTCAACCATTCAGCTTTTACAAAGCCGGGCTTACCAACCGCCACGACCACAATATCCGCTTGTGCAATTAATTCCGGCGTATTCGGTGTAAAACGATGGCAAACGGTGACAGTTGCACCGACCAATAACAACTCTAAAGCCATTGGGCGGCCAACAATATTTGAAGCCCCCACCACCACAGCATGTTTACCTAAGCACTTAATCCCCTCAGATTCCAGTAAACGCATTACGCCATAAGGAGTACAAGGCCGCAACCCCGGAATACGCAAAGTTAAACGCCCCACATTCGTCGGATGAAAGCCATCGACATCCTTGCCCGGATCAATGCGCTCGATGACTAAAGAAGTATCAATATGCTCAGGCAAAGGTAATTGAATCAGAATTCCATCAACCGTATGATCATTATTGAGCCGATCAATAATGGTTAATAGCTCAAATTGCGTCGTTTCTGCAGGGAGATCATAAGAACGAGACACAATGCCGACTTCATCACAGGCACGGCGTTTATTACTGACATAAACATGAGAAGCAGGATCATTACCGATTAAAATGACAGCCAAACCGGGAGGACGTTTGCCCTGAGCCAAGCGTTCTGCAACTTTATCTTTCACTTCTTGGCGAACTTGAGCGGCGACCTGCTTGCCATCAATAACCTTTGCAACCATCTTCCATCCTCATAACAGGCAAAATACACATCTTCGCATGTCTAAGTAGCGCCTGTCACTGCCCGTATAAATGACGTTTCAAACCACTGCGATTTAGAATAATTGTGCTAATTTCTTCAATCGAAATATTCGTTGTATCAATATAGGGGATACTTAACCGCTGATACAATTTTTCTTGCCAATCTAACTCTTGCTGACATTGGGTCAAGGACGCATAACGGCTATTGGGGCGACGCTCTTGGCGAATTAAATGCAATTGTTCCACACTTAAAGTTAAACCAAATAACTTATGTTTATAAGGATCGAGGAGCTTAGGCAAACGCAAAACATCCATATCCTCTTCTGTCAATGGGTAGTTGGCTGCTGAGATTCCATATTGTAAAGCAAGATAAAGACAAGTAGGGGTTTTGCCCGAGCGAGAAACGCCCACCAAAATAATATCCGCATCATTAAAATTCTTAGCGGATACACCATCATCATTAGTCAGGGTGTAATTGATTGCAGCAATTCGATTAAAATAAGAAGAATTATTCTGTAAACCATGTGAGCGCCCTACCGCATGGGCAGAAGGTTGCTGTAATTCTTGCTCCATCGAACCAATAAACGTACCGAAAAAGTCGTAAATCATGCAATTCGCTTTAGCGATGATGGCGCGAATTTCATCATCAATCAGGGTACTAAAAACGATGGGGCGGCAGCCATCACGTTCTGCTGCTGCATTAATCCGTGCCGCCCAATCATTGGCTTTAGCTATTGTATCCAGAAAAGGGACATTGATTTTATTCCAATCAATGCCATCAAATTGGGTCAACAAACTGTGACCCAAAGTTTCTGCAGTAATCCCTGTACGGTCAGACAAATAGTAAACCGTGCGTTTTTGTCTGCTCATACCTGTCTCCTTAATTTAAAGCTATTTCTCAAGGCTGGCTAAATATAGCCAAGTATTTACCACCGTATCGGGATTCAGCGAAATACTACTGATGCCTTGCTCATGTAACCAAGCGGCAAAATCAGGATAATCTGAAGGCCCTTGCCCACAAATTCCCACATACTTACCCTGCTTCTTACAAGCCTCAATCGCCATGCTCAATAGTTTCTTCACAGCCGGATTGCGCTCATCAAATAAATGAGCAATTAAACCCGAATCACGATCCAAACCTAAAGATAGCTGGGTCATATCATTTGAGCCAATCGAGAAACCATCGAAATAGGCTAAAAACTCTTCAGCCAAGACCGCATTGGATGGAATCTCACACATCATAATCAAACGTAAATCATTCTCGCCGCGCTTAATCCCTTGAGAAGCCAAGAGCTCAGTCACTTGCTGGGCTTCTTCTAAAGTACGACAGAAAGGAATCATCACCTGAACATTAGTCAGCCCCATCTCATGACGCACTGTACGTAAAGCTTGGCACTCCAACTCAAAACATGCACGGAAATCGGCTGATAAATAACGTGAAACCCCACGATAACCAATCATTGGATTTTCTTCATGCGGCTCATAACGGTCACCCGCTAATAAATTCGCATATTCATTCGATTTAAAATCAGACATCCGCACAATCACTGGATGTGGATAGAAAGCCGCTGCTAAGGTTGCAATGCCTTCAACTAATTTATCCACATAAAAACCGACAGGGCTTGAATAACCTGCAATTTTCTTACCGATTTCTGCCTTCAATCCTGCAGGTAAATGATCAAACTCTAATAAGGCCTTCGGATGAATCCCAATAGTATTATTAATAATGAACTCTAAACGAGCTAAACCCACCCCCGCATTCGGCAAACGAGAGAACGAGAAGGCACGCTCAGGATGACCCACATTCATCATGATTTTAACGGATAAATCGGGCAAATTACCGGTATCGGCAGTCAGATGCTCGAAACCAAGCAAGCCTTCATAAATAAAGCCCGTATCACCCTCAGCACAAGAAACGGTAATTTCATCGCCATTTTGAATGAGATCTGTCGCATTATTACAAGCAACTACCGCCGGAATCCCCATTTCGCGGGCAATGATCGCCGCATGGCAAGTACGCCCACCTCGATTCGTGACAATCGCTGAAGCCCGTTTCATAATTGGCTCCCAATCTGGGTCGGTCATATCCGTGACCAGCACATCGCCCTCTTGGACTTCATGCATTTGCGCAATACTCATAATAATACGCGCTTTACCTTGACCAATTTTCTGCCCAATCGCACGACCTTCAACAATCACCTTTCCTTTGCTCGCTAATTGATAGCGTTCAATCATTGTGCTGTTGGCACGGCTCTCGACCGTTTCTGGGCGGGCTTGTACGATATAGAGCTTGCCATCCCCGCCATCTAAAGCCCATTCAATATCCATCGGCCGACCATAATGCTTTTCAATGATCAAGGCTTGACGAGCCAAGGATTCGACCTGCTCATCGGTTAAACAAAAACGCTGACGACGGGCATCTTCAACATCTCGAGTCAAAGTCGCTTTATTATGCGCTCCCCCTTGAGTGTCATAGATCATCTCAATCGCCTTCGCCCCTAAGCGACGTGATAAAATCGCAGGGCGATTTGCGGCCAAATTAGGTTTATAGACATAAAACTCATCGGGATTAACCGCACCTTGTACGACCGTTTCGCCTAAACCATAAGCACCTGTAATAAAAACCGCATCACGGAAACCAGACTCCGTATCCAAGGTGAACATGACCCCACTAGCGCCAATATCACTCCGCGCCATTTTTTGAATACCGGCTGACAAAAATACCTTGTCATGTTCAAACTGCTGATGGACTCGATACGCAATCGCACGGTCATTATATAAAGAGGCAAACACCTCTTTAATCGCAGCGATTACATTAGCTAAGCCACGTACATTCAAGAAAGTTTCTTGCTGGCCTGCAAAGGAAGCATCGGGTAAATCTTCAGCGGTCGCAGAAGAGCGCACTGCGAATGAAGCCGTATCCCCTGAACCCGCTGCTAATACCTCATAGGCCTCAGTGACAGCCTCTAATAAAGCTTGTGGCAAAGGAGCTGCCATCAGCCAATCACGAATGGTTTTGCCTGCAGTGGTTAAAGCCGTAATATCATCTACATTTAAACTGGCTAACAGCTGATTAATACGTGAGTCTAAGCCCTCATATTGCAGAAAATCACGGTAGGCTTCGGTTGTTGTTGCAAAGCCATTCGGGACACTAACA
>JBJOOT010000131.1:0-10079 GCA_046051185.1 Pseudomonadota bacterium
CAACACTAACTTGTTAAAGAACAGATGACACTCATCTAGTGTAGTGCCCGTAAAAAAAACGGTCAAGCCATAAGCTCCAGCTGATACTGACCTTGCCCCATCACAGCCCCCTTTCCCACATGCACCCATTGCCCCCACCACAACCAAGGCCAAAACACCTGCCAAGCCTCACCACTTAAACTAAATCCCCCAAGTAAACCATCCATATCAATCAAACACTGCTGCCGACTCGAATAGCGCGTCCAAGCAAACCGCTTGAACTCAATATCCTGCGCGACCAAAGCCTGAGCTTGTGTGCGTAAAGCCTTAAAATCCACCGCTAAGCGCTCATGCCCATGATACGCACTCAACAAAGACAAACGCCGCACCAAACCCATCATAAAACTCGGCAAATCAAACGCCGTTTCATGCATAAAACGCCCGCCCTGTTGCGCCCGAAAAGCCGTCTTAAACACCAAACGCACCGCCGCTGGGGCAGCAGGTATCACCACTTGCGTACTTAAAGGCCGCTGCAACCGCCCCTCTTCTTTCAGATAAGTTTGAACCCAATCCTCTGCCCCTAAATTTTTTTCAACCCAAACTGTCAGCAGATCAAAACGTCCCTGCTTAGCACCGATACCCTGCTCCCCCATCTGTTGCATACTATGAATCAAATAAGGCAAATGTCCCAATGACTGCCCCAGCAAAGTCAACTGAATACGCAAAGCATCCCCCACCTGATAAGATTGCCCAGAGGTGGACAAGGGATGGAGTAAATAAGGACGCGGGGCAGCATTTCCCTTACTCAATAAAGGCTCTGCCCCTGCAGGCGTTTCAAAAATCAGGCTATACACACAATGGCGCTGCAACAAACAGCCCTCGCACTGTGGCTGGCGAGTCACACAAACCGACCGTCGCAAAGCACGCCCAAACGCCCCCCGCCAAGTCGAACCCGCATAAGCAGGAAAACTCAAGGGCGTTTGAGCCAGCAACTCAAACTGATACCGCGCAATAGGCAAATCAAAAGCTATTGTCATCACCGTCATACCTCTAAGCTAAAAACCATCCCCCGCTTAGCAGGAGCAGGCCTAGCATCTTCAGGGTTCTAGGCTCACAAGGTCAATAGATCACAAGCTTGTTGAATACGCCAGATATTGACGGAGAAAGGTTTTATAATGTATACCTTATACATTATAAATTTTCGGAGTATAAACAAATGCATCGCACACAAATTTATTTAGATGATCAACTCCACCAAACATTATTTACACAAGCGAAGCTGCAAGAGATTAGTATGTCTGAACTCATCAGACGCTTACTCACTAAACAATTAACACAAAAAGAAGAGCGAACCACAGCGGTTGAAACCTTCTTTCAACAACTGAAACCTTTAGCAAGCTTCAGTACGCTAGAGCCTGAGCAATGGGTCAGAGATTTACGCTCAACCAGTCGGATCTTATCCTAATGCAAAAAATTCTCTTAGATACTGATATTGTCATTTGGCTGCTACGCAAACAGCTTAACTATGTGAATACGTTTATTGATGCACAAAAACAAGGTATCACATTTTTGTTAAGCCCCATTGTGAGCGCTGAGATTTATGCAGGTGCATATAAACACGAATATCCTACCATCGAACAACTATTTAGTTTTTTCACCCCTTTAACCTTAGATATAGCCACGGCAAAACTAGCTGGAGAATATGCCAACCAATATCGAAAATCACATCATAAAATTTCTTTAGAAGATTTCTTAATCGCCGCGTCCGTAAAAAAAGCCAACGCCTATTTATGGACTAATAATAAAAAACATTATCCTATGTTAGATGAGTTTTTTGCAGCAGATTGACATCCTCGAATAAAAAAGCGACTGAAAACAGCCGCTTTTAGCAAGCCTCATCGCTTGCAAATACAAAAGAGAGGATAAGTATAATTAAGCGTTACTTGGTTCAAAAAAACAAAGCCACCTTCGCTTCCTGCCGATATTGATGCAATAAAGGCTCTGTATAACCATTCGGTTGCTCACGCCCTTTAAACACTAAATCACAGGCGGCTTTAAATGCAACACTCTGTTCGAACTTGCCCGACATGGGGGTATAGCTGGGGTCATTGGCATTTTGTGCATCGACTTTAGCCGCCATCTGCTTAAATGCTTCCATGACTTGTTGTTCAGTACAAATCCCATGATGTAGCCAATTCGCCATGTGCTGACTCGAAATCCGTAAAGTTGCACGATCTTCCATCAAGCCCACATCATTAATATCAGGCACTTTAGAACAACCAACCCCTTGGTTTACCCAACGCACTACATAACCCAAAATACCTTGCGCATTATTTTCCAATTCTTGTTGGATTTCTGTTGCGCTCCAGCTCGGATTGCTCGCAACCGGCACGGTTAAAATATCATCCACCGAAGCGCGAGGGCGGCTTTTCAACTCGTCTTGACGCTTGAACACATCGACTTGGTGATAATGCAAAGCATGTAAAGTCGCTGCTGTCGGTGAGGGCACCCACGCTGTATTAGCCCCCGCCTTGGGATGAGCAATCTTCGTTGCCAGCATATTTGCCATTTGATCAGGAATCGCCCACATCCCTTTACCGATTTGCGCCCGACCTTGTAGACCACAGGCTAAACCAATATCCACATTAGAATCTTCATAGGCTTTAATCCAAGCGGCTGTTTTCATCTCGCCTTTGCGAATCATTGCGCCAGCCTCCATCGAGGTATGAATTTCGTCGCCTGTCCGATCTAAAAAGCCCGTATTAATAAACACCACGCGCTCTTTTGCGGCACGAATACATTCTTTCAAATTAAGTGTGGTGCGCCGCTCCTCATCCATAATGCCGACTTTTAAAGTATTACGCGGCAAGCCCAAAGCCTCCTCAATGCGCCCGAATAGCTCATTCGTGAAAGCAACCTCTTCAGGGCCGTGCATTTTGGGCTTGACGATATAAACTGAGCCGGTACGAGTGTTTTTCGCACGGGTGTTGCCTTTAAGATTATGCAGCGCAATCATGGAAGTTAAATAACCATCCAGAATACCTTCGGGAATTTCTTGGCCGTGCGCGTCAAGAATGGCAGGATTCGTCATTAAATGCCCAACATTACGCACGAATAATAAACTACGACCGTGTAAACTGAGCTTGTCACCATTCGCAGCCGTGTATTCGCGGTCTGGATTCATAGAGCGGGTAAATGTTTTCCCGCCTTTCGTGACTTCCTCTTGCAAATCGCCCTTCATCAAGCCCAGCCAATTGCTATAAACCAGCACCTTATCCACCGCATCAACGGCTGCAACCGAATCTTCGCAATCCATAATGGTGGTCAGTGCAGACTCTAAGAGAATGTCATTTACCCCCGCTGCATCGCTACTGCCAATCCTACCTGTCCGATCAATTTGAAGTTCAAAATGCAAGCCATTGTTTTTCAATAATATTGCCTGCGGATTAGCGGCCTCACCTTGATAGCCCACGAACTTCTCGGCTTGTTTTAGCCCCACGGTCGAGCCATCATCTAACTGGACTTCTAAATGATTATTCACCACGCGATAAGCCGTCGCAGCCTGATGAGAGCCTCTTGCTAAGGGGGCGGCTTCATCTAAGAAATGACGGGCAAACTCAATTACCTTTGCACCACGGACTGGATTATAAGCCTTAGCCAGTTCAGCCCCCCCCGTTGAGGGGATCGCATCTGTGCCATAGAGCGCATCGTATAAACTGCCCCAACGAGCATTCACGGCATTCAAGGCGAAACGCGCATTCATGACCGGTACAACTAGTTGAGGGCCAGCAGTATGGGCAATTTCGCTATCGACGTTTTCAGTGCTAATGGAAAAATCAGCCCCCTCTGGCAATAAATAACCGATTTCTTGCAAAAAGGCTTTGTAAGCGGCGAAGTCAAACTGACCTTGCTGAGCTAGATGCCAAGCATCAATTTTTGCTTGCAAGTCATCACGCTTCGCCAATAATTCACGGTTACGGGGGGCTAAATCATGCACGATTTGCTCCAGCCCAGCCCAAAACACCGCAGGCTCTATACCTGTTCCGGGCAGTGCTTGCTGATTAACGAAATCATGCAGCAAGCTGGAAACCTGTAAACGACCGAGCTGGATTCTGTCCGTCATGATGGGCTAATTCCTCAAAAATTTAGATAAACTGGGATAAAGATGTCGACATTTGCTTATAACTTAAATTAAGTGGCGGCTAAAATTGGAAATCTCAATAATGAATATTGAATTCATAAAGTCAATTTATTTATTTGATTTTTAAGTATTTTATCTAGGGATGGGTCGCTTGTTCTAGCCAAAAAAGATAGGCTAAAGCTTGTTTTTGATTTTCACCACACATCTCAAATGTCGGCATTAAGCTCGAACAGACCTTAGGGCGGGTCGCATCCCCAAATAATTCACAGCGCAATTCAGCGCTTAAATGCAAACAGGCAAAGCCACTCGCTTTGCCTTGTGGATGCTTTGGCAGGGGTGAACTAATCGAGGGGGCGATACAGCAAGCCGCACAAGCTGCACGACAGTCCATTAACGGCGTTCCAAATTCATTTCCAAAGCACCCCGTGGGCGCAAAGTCAGACGGCATTCATGGGTAACAGCAGTGCCTAGCGGTAAACGAAGGCGGAATTGTTGTGCTAAGGTCGAAATCGCTAACACCGCTTCGACCATGCCAAACATTTTGCCAATACAGACCCGAGGGCCAACACTAAAGGGCAGGTATAAGAATTTATCAGGGCGCTTATTCACATCCATAAAGCGCTCAGGGATGAAAGCATCGGGCTGTTCCCAATAATCTTTATGCCGATGTAAGAGCCAAGGTACAACCAGCATAATCGAGCCTGCGGGAATCTTGCGGCGGCGAATCATGTCTTCGCCTTTAGCTTGGCGTGACAAAATCGGTACGGGTGGATAAAGGCGCATGGTCTCTTCAAATACTGCGCGTGTATAAGGCAGATTAGGCACATCGTCATAAGTTGGCAAGCGTCCATTGAGCACTCGATCAATTTCTGCATGCATTTTTGCTTCTACTTCAGGCGCTTGTGAAAGCAAATACCAAACCCAAGACAGTGCATTAGCTGTGGTTTCATGCCCCGCCATAAACAGCACAATCAATTCATTACGAATCCCCTCACGAGAAATCGCCACGCCTTTGCTGCGTTGATTTGCAGCGAGTAATTCATTCAATAAAGTGTGCTCGTAGCCTCCTTGCTCACCTTTAGCAATCACATGATCCACAATCGCATGAATACGTTTAGCCGCATTTTTGGCTGTACCCATTTTTAAACTCCCCAAGGGAATCCATTCGGGTAAACCTAAAAAATTAGTGACATGAATCTGCTCAATCGCTGCTTGATACTCAGCAAAGGCGGTAATCACGGCCGCTGCATCCGAGCCTAAGCGAGCACCAAACAGTGTGCGCGCAATAATCTCTGAAGTCAGTTGCCCCATAGCCGAGAGCACGCCCACCTTAGAACCAGCGGGCAAGCTAGCCCATTGCTCACGCATCTCAACAGCGGTATCAATCATTACTTGGCTATAGGCTTGAATATGCGTGGTATCGAATAAGCCATTTTGTAGCAAGCGCCGATTTTTCCACAGCTCGCCATCACTAATGAAGAGGCCATCGCCCAACAAAGGTTCTAGGGCTTTACGCATTTGTGGGCTTTTACTTTCGTAATTGTCTTTTTGCGTAACGAACACGTATTTGACCAGCTCTGGTGTATTCGCAATAAAAATTGACCGATTTAAGATCCGCCGACTCATAAATTGATAACGGAAAGAATCTTCACTCCAAAAAGACAATAAATCGCGCTTCGCGCTTAAGAGTGTAGCGATCCCGCCAAGATCCGATTTATGGCGTTTGGGATAAGGAGGAACAAAAGCAGTGTCCATCATCATTAACATAGTGGCTCGAAAGAGGCCAGCACTATAACACAGCTCAAAAAAAGGACTGGTAACCTTTGTCAGATTACCAGTAAATAACAGTAAGTAAGGAAATGAAACGGGACTAAAACGAGTGTTACGAAACCGACTATGACGGAACCAAAAACAAGCGTTATCAATTCGTCGCAGTGATTTAAGTTTCGGTTCAATTAACGAATACTAGCGTCTTTAGCGATCAGATCTCGATAGGCATACCAACTCGCATGCGCTATCCAAGGCATAGCGATAATCAAACCGATGTTAAAGGTTGCAATCCCTAAACCAATGATCACGGTAATAGTCATCGCCCAAAGCAACATCGTTTTAGGATTCGTCATACAAACCCGCAAACTCGTCATTATCGCGGTCATAATATCCGCCTTACGCTCAATTAAGAGCGGCACCGTCACAACACCTGTTGCAAATGCGACCAAGGCGAATAATAAGCCTACACCTAGAAAACTTAAGGTGAATAACAGCGCATTATTCATCTGTGTGAAGCCTTCCCACAGAGCAGCATAGCCCGTCATATCGCTGACAGAGCCAATATTATTGAAGAATATGGCAATCATCATAGCGGAGGCGGGTATCCATAACAGCATTAAAAAGCTTAAAGTTAAAGCATATAAACCTAAACCCAAGGCATTGTGGCGAATCGCGCCAAGAGAGGCCACGAAATCTATTTTTTTACCTTGATCCCGTTGCCAGCTCAGTACATATAAACCTAAGGCTAAAAAAGGCCCTACTAAAAAGAACCCACTGGTAAAGGCGACCATAAAGGCCGGATTAGCCGCAGAAAATAGGCTTAAAATAATTCCGACCACGGCAAATACCATACCATAGAACAGGCTCGCAGCAGGATTCGCCTGTATATCAGCCCAAGCTTTTTTCAACCATGTTTGAATAGCGGCTGGCTCTACCTTCTGTACAGGATAAGTTTTGAATAAGTCACTGACTGCTGGAGCAGGTGAAGCGGTGGCGGGTTTACTGATGAATTGTTCCATGTTTACTCTCCTTAAATAAAGCTTAAACAAAGTCCAAACAAACACATCTTGACTCAATTCAAGTCTTGCTCATACTGAATACTTGAGATTTTTAGTCAGGATTTTTCAAAGTATAAGGCAAGACTTCAAGCTTGCTCAACTAACCTTAGAAAATGCACGGAACTGCAAAATTATTGACTAGTAACCAGTTAAAAGTGATTCAAAGCTAGTTTACTGCTTTGGCGAATACCCATTGTGTTTCTGGTTCAGTTAATAGTCGCCATTCACCAGCAGCAAGGCTAGGGTCTAGGCTTAAGTTCCCAATTTGCTCACGATGCAGCTGCTCCACTCGATTACCCACCGCTGCAAACATGCGTTTCACCTGATGGTATTTACCCTCATGAATCGTTAGACGAGCCGATTGTTCAGGGAGAATTTCAATATGGGAGGCAGCGACTAATAACGTTTCACCTTGCAAACGCACTCCAAGTTCAAGTTGCTTAGCCGCTACCTTCGTTAAAGGCTCGGCTAATTGAGCTAAATACACTTTGGGGACTTGCTGGCGCGGGGCGCTAATTCGATGTGACCACTGCCCGTCATTGGTGAGAAGAATTAAACCTGTCGTATCTTTATCTAAGCGCCCAACCGGATGCAGGGTATGGACATGCGGATGCTTAATTAAATCCAATACGGTGCGCTGGCTGGGGTCTGTTGTGGCACTAATCACTCCGCTGGGTTTATGCAGCATCAGATAAAGTTTGCCGGGCAAACCGATGACCGCATCCTCATAACAAACTTGAGCTTGGCTAGGTACAAGTGTTGAAGCTTGAGTCACCGTTTGCCCATTGACACGAATGCTGTGGGCACGAATCAGTGTTTGTGCTTGTTTACGTGAAATAGTCAGGGCTTGGCTAACAAATTGATCAAGACGCATGACTTAAAAACTACGCCCAACATGCATAAATAAACTAGACTCATAGCCCTCGGTCTGCCCGATACCAATGAAAGCGGGGCCAATCGGACTATCCATTCCCACAAATAAGCTGCCAGACAATAATAAGCTTCCCCAGCCCACATTCTCAGATTTTTCCCAAGTATTCCCTAGTTCCACCGAGCCACCCGCATAAATCTTTGCCACTCCAGGATAATCCACTAATTCATACATATAAGAACCACGCCCTAAAGCGGCATGATTACCCCGTAATTGATTCGATGATAATCCAGATAAACTATTATACCCTCCCAAACTGAGTTGCTCGATGATAAAAGTATCATCACGCAGGGTGCTTCCGAGTTGACCTTTCAGTGAAAAGCGATGTTTTCCTTCTGTCCAAACCTTGCCACCGGCTATTTTTACTCGATCAAATTCAACATCAGCCCCAAGAGCCTTCACCCCATGCGTATATTCTGCCTGTAGCCATCGGCCATAATTGGGGAAATCAGCATCATCTAAGGTATCGGTACTATAAGTCACTTCCAAGCTTGCAATTTGCAGAGAACTCTTCGGAAAACTCAACTGACCTGTTTTAGTATTGGGAATGAGATTACGATAAGCCCCACCAATGCTCAGTTCACTCACATTACCGACATCTAAACGCCAATTTACCGCTCCACCGGTTTCCCCCAAGCGGACTTCTGCTGAGCGCTCTTTACCCTGATAATTATAAAAATCTTGGCGATCATGCCAAACACGCGCATCTAAAAAAGCACCTTGGCGATCATTTAAAGGATGCAAGACTTGAGTTTCTGCATGGAGACGATCACCGACGATTAAACTATTACGCCATTCTGTTCCTAAGCTAGTCGCTCCTTTTAGAACATGACGCATCCCAATTTGATAACCTGTTCCCCCTTCAAAATTATCATCTAAAGTAAAGCCAAAGCGTAAGCGCTGATCCCCCGTAGAGCGTTGGCGGGCAATCACATGCAAATCATAAAGATCGTTACCCGAGGGGATCAGGCTATAATCCACAATGTCAAAATAACCTAAACTATGCACATTATTTAAACCCCGCTGGAGCTTCGCCACATCGAGGGTATCTCCCGCTTGAATCCCTAAGCGCTGTAAAACCACCGAATCTTTCAAGCGCGAATTATTTTCCAAAACCACCTTGGCCACTCGCCCCGCTTTCATGCCATGTACCGCTATAGGGGACTGGGATTGGGATGCAAGTTGCTGCGCTTGAGCAGGTGGAACGGGAGGGGCATAGGCAGCTAAGTGCTTAATCGCGCCCAAATGCGCTCTTGCAGCGGCCTCTCCAATAGGAATTGTTTCCTGAACTCGCCCAAAGGAGAGCGAACCTATATCCTTTAAATCAGGTTCGATGACAATATGAGGCGCATGTAAGCCTTTCAGCTGCGGTAAGCTATTTTTTGCGGTTAAGAACTGCATGGCTTGCACAGTCACCGCCACCGCTGAATTCAATTGATCCCGCTTTTCAAAGTAATAGGGCAAGCTCACCACTATTAAAATATCCGCTCCCATTTGCCGAGCAACATCCACAGGCACATTATTAGAAACAAAGCCATCCACTAATAGCCGATCATCAATCACAATCGGTGAAAAAACCCCTGGTATCGACATACTCGCCCGCACGGCAGTCGCTAAATTACCTTTACGCAATACCACTTGTTCACCGGTTTCAATGTCAGTAGCCACTGCCCGAAAAGGAATCGGTAGTCGATCAAAATCATCAATTTGCGCCACTCGTTCGAGTAAGCGACGTAATTCAAACATCAGCTTCTGCCCGCTGACTAAACCATCGGGTAATTTTAAAGAATGGTCTTTAATACCCACTTCAGCGGTATTAAAAAAGCCCGCATTATCTCGCTTCAGCTGGAAACTTTGCATATCCCGTGGTTGTTGATCGTCAAATAGACTCGGCCAATCGAGCGAGCCGACAACCTTTTCTAATTCATCCGCCTTATAACCCGCTGCATACAAACTCCCAACAATCGCCCCCATACTCGTGCCTGCAATCACATCAATCGGGACACCTTGCTCTTCGAGCACCTTTAAAACCCCGACATGCGCAATACCCGCCGCTCCACCGCCACCAAGCACGAGGCCAATACGCGGTCTTTTTTGTGGCGCTTGATTAGCCGCTTGGGCAGGTGATAGATAGATAAGTCCTAAGCTCAGGCTAAGAACAAAAGCAAGCAATGGGGTGAAGCGCATAATTTAAATCCTT
>JBJOOT010000132.1:0-10011 GCA_046051185.1 Pseudomonadota bacterium
AAAAGCTTGAGTGTGCTTATATCATGCAGGGTTTTATAGATGGGTGCAGGAAGCTTGGCATGAGTCAATATTGGAGTCCGTTAGTACAGCAGTTAGAGCCTTATGTGCCCGGTGAGCAACCTAAGGATCAGCGCTATATTAAACTGAATACCAACGAGTGTCCTTATCCACCCTCGCCGCAAGTTTTAGCTGCCATCCAACAAGAGCTAACGGATACCTTAAGGCTTTATCCTGATCCGAATGCGGATTTATTTAAAGAAGCGATTGCGAATTATTATGGCTTAGAACCTAAACAGGTGTTTGTAGGTAATGGTTCTGATGAAGTCTTAGCGCATGTATTCCAAGCTTTATTTAAGCCTGAGCAGCCATTATTATTTCCTGATATTTCCTATAGCTTTTATCCTGTTTATGCGAATCTTTATCAACTTACAGTACAACAAATTCCATTAGCAGCCGATTTTAGCTTGGATTTAACAGCTTATACTCAAACTAATGGTGGCATTATTTTCCCCAATCCTAATGCTCCTACCGGTTCTGCGCTTGAATTAGCGGCGATTGAGGGGTTATTGCAGCGTAATTCAGCCTCTGTCGTCGTTATCGATGAAGCTTATGTGGATTTTGGTGCAGAAACAGCGATTTCATTGATTGATCAATACCCTAATTTATTAGTAGTACAAACTTTATCTAAATCGCGCTCATTAGCCGGTTTACGGGCAGGTTTCGCGGTGGGGCATCCCGCTTTAATTGAAGCTTTGGAGCGAGTAAAAAATTCATTTAATTCCTATCCTTTGGATCGCTTAGCCATAGTCGGTGCAGCGGCGGCCATGCAAGATCGTACATATTTTGCTGAAATCTGCCAAAGAATTATCAAAACACGTACAAACGTGGTTGCAGGGTTGCAGCAATTAGGTTTTGAAGTATTGCCTTCAGCAGCTAATTTTGTGTTTGCCCGCCCCCCGCAGGGAAATGCAGAGGCTATTTATTTAGCACTCAAGGCGCAAGGGGTGTTAGTACGGCATTTTAAGAAGCCTCGGATTCAGGAGTATTTACGAGTTACGATTGGTACGGATGATGAAATGGATGTGTTATTAACCAAGCTGCATGCTTTAGTGGTTGTCTAATCATGGTGGAGTGTGAGGAGCTTGAAGGCTATTTAAATAGTTTACTCGCTGTTAGTCAGTTTAAGGATTATGCACCGAATGGCTTGCAAGTGGAGGGTCGTCGGTCTATTCAAAAAATGGTGACGGGTGTGACAGCTTGCCAAGCTTTATTAGATGCAGCGGTCGAGTTAGAGGCTGATGCGATTTTAGTGCATCACGGTTATTTTTGGCGAGGGGATAGTTCTGTGGTGCGGGGTATGCAGCGGCGGCGTTTAGCGACACTTCTTAACCACGACATCAATTTATTTGCCTATCATCTACCTTTAGATGCACATCCTGAGTTAGGGAATAATGTACAACTGGCTAAGCGCTTAGGTTTGAATATCGAGGGTGTGTTAAACGAGCAGGGGGTAGGGAATATCGGTACACTACCCATTGCCTTAAGTTTGCAAGATTTTGGCGAGCAGGTTGCGCAAGTGCTCAAGCGTAAGCCTTTATTAGTTGCAGGAGGAGAGCATAAAATTCAGCGGATTGCTTGGTGTACAGGTGGCGCTCAGGCTTATCTTGCAGAAGCGGTAACTTTGGGTGTAGATGCTTATTTAAGCGGTGAAATTTCAGAGCAAACCACCCACAGCGCCCGCGAAAACCATTTACACTATATTGCTGCAGGGCATCATGCGACGGAACGTTATGGTGTCCAAGCGCTTGGTGAGCATTTAGCGGCACGGTGGGGGCTGGATTGTCAGTTTGTTGAGATTGATAATCCTGCTTAATGTCAGGTTATTTCGATATTTTTTGTGCTATCATCGCCACCGGATTTGTCGCCCTTGAGGTGCTTGGTGTTGATCTTCTTAGGTTTGCAGGGGAGGTCGGCTTGATTTCAGTGTGGAAGTCAGACATCCTATGGCGTTTTTAAGTATCTGCTAATATTGCAGTGCAGTAGTCCAGTAGCAATTGAGGATTTTGCTTCTTGCCGCACCAGCAAAATGGCAAGAAGTGTTCAGGTTTTGATAATTTGGGAGTGAGCTAACGATGGCAAATTCTGGAGTCGATAAGAATCGCCGTCGCTTCCTGATTGCAGCTACTTCAGTAGTAGGGGCAGCAGGGACGGCAGCGCTTGCATATCCTTTCCTAGGGTCGATGTCTCCCAGTGCACGTGCTTTGGCTGCGGGTGCGCCGGTGGAAGTGAATGTAAGCAAAATTGAACCCGGTCAGTTATTACGGGTGGTATGGCGTGGTAAGCCGGTTTGGGTGGTCAATCGTACCGAGGAGATGCTAGCCGCTTTACCTAGCTTAGACTCTAGTTTGAAAGATCCCAATTCTGATGTGCTTAGCCAACAACCTGAATATGCTAAAAACGGCTATCGCTCACGCGAAGCTAAGTATTTAGTCTTGGTGGGTATTTGTACGCATTTAGGGTGTTCTCCAACTTATCGTCCTGAAGTGGGTGCGGCGGATTTAGGTGCTGATTGGAAAGGGGGGTGGTATTGCCCTTGTCATGGCTCGCGTTTCGATTTAGCCGGTCGTGTATTTAAGAACGTTCCAGCAGGTACTAATCTTGAGGTTCCCCCTTACTATTTCAAGAGCGAGGCGACGATTTTAGTCGGTGAAAATGGAGGTGCTGCATAATGGCTGAGCGTCCTGCACATAATTATACCGGTTTCTTAGGGTGGGTCGAAGATCGTTTCCCCTTAATGGAAACTTGGAATAAGCATTTAGCGCAATACTATGCGCCGAAAAACTTTAATTTCTGGTATTATTTTGGCTCGTTAGCGATGTTAGTGCTGGCGATTCAAATTTTCTCCGGTTTATTCCTCGCCTTTCACTACAAGCCTGATGCTGATTTAGCATTTGCTTCCGTTGAGTACATTATGCGTGATGTACCTAGTGGTTGGTTTATTCGCTATATGCATTCAACTGGGGCTTCGGCCTTCTTTATTGTTGTTTATCTGCACATGTTCCGTGCCATGATTTATGGTTCTTACAAAGGTAAGCGCGAATTATTGTGGCTGATTGGGATGTTGATTTATGTCGCTTTAATGGCTACTGCTTTCATGGGTTATTTATTACCTTGGGGGCAAATGTCTTATTGGGGTGCACAAGTTATCATCAACTTATTCAATACAGTGCCTTATATTGGTAATGATTTATCTGTTTGGTTACGGGGTGATTATGTTTTAGGTGATGCAGCGCTCAATCGTTTCTTTGCTTTGCATTTCTTTGTACCTGTTATTGTTTTACCCGCTTTAGTGTTTGTGCATATTGTTGCGCTGCATGCGGTCGGCTCCAATAATCCTGATGGTGTTGAAATTAAACAAGGCCCTAAAGGTAATCGTTGGTCACCTGATGCGCCTGCCGATGGGATTCCTTTCCACCCTTATTACACAGTAAAAGATATTTTAGGGGTTGCTGTTTTCCTATTAATTTTCTTTGCCATTCTGTTCTTTATGCCAGAAATGGGTGGCTATTTTATTGAGCAGCCTAACTTTGAACCTGCCAATCCACTGAAAACTCCATTGCATATTGCTCCGGTTTGGTATTTCACACCGTTCTATACCGTGTTACGTGCTGTACCTGATCCTTGGTATGGGACTTTGGCGATGTTTGCAGCGATTATTGTATTGTTTTTCTTGCCTTGGATTGATAAAAACCCAATCAAATCTTGGCGTTATCGCAATCAAGCGCACAAGATTAATCTGATCTTATTTGCTGTAGTATTTTTAGTCTTAGGTTGGATGGGTGTTGAAGCAGTGACTACCGTGTATAAAGAACTCGGTACTCGCATGACACAAATTTACTTCTTGTTCTTTGTAGTTTTATGGCTACATAGCTATCCCGCTAAAGTTAACTATATCAAGTGGTTTGGTATTTTGTTGGCAGTGGTCGTGTTCTACGATTTAGTCTTCCGCCTTAATTTAGAAGATGGTGCGGCGACTTGGCAGATGGTTCTGCAATTTATTTGGCCGGTGATTTACTTAGCTGCAACTTTATTGTTGCCAGCCTTTATACCTAGTTTCAATCAGGAAAAACCAGTTCCTGAGCGTGTGACTGGGTAAGGAGTTAATACATGAAAAAGTTTATTACCCATTTATTGCTTGCCTTAAGCATTGCCTTGCCAGCTGCTAGTTTTGCTTCTGAAGAAGTACGCTTAGAAAAGGCTAATATTGATCTGCATAATAAGCAAAGCTTGCAACGGGGCGCGAAGTATTTCGTCAACTATTGCATGGGTTGCCATTCGCTCAGTATGAGTCGCTATAATCGTGTAGCTACGGATTTAGGTCTAACCCCCGAGCAAGTTCAGCAAAATCTGATTTTCACTCGTACTGATGGTGAATTATCTAAAGTTGGCGAACTCATGAAAAATGGAATGACGCCTAAGTATGGTAATGAAGCCTTTGGTAATGCGCCACCGGATCTATCCTTAGAAGGTCGTTTACGGGGAGCTGATTGGATTTATAGCTTCTTGAAAGCGTTCTATAAAGATCCCGCTCGTCCTTTGGGTGTGAATAATACGGTATTTGCTAATGTTGGTATGCCGCATGTCTTGTGGGAACTGCAAGGGATGCAAGAGCTACAACATGCCGAAGCACCTGCTGATGGTGCACATGCGGCTGCTAATGCGCATGCAGAGCCTAAATTGGTTTTAGCAAGACCCGGTACTATGACGCTAGCAGAGTATGACCGTGTTGTCTTAGATATTACTAGTTTCTTGGTTTATGTCAGTGAGCCGGGTAAGCTGCACCGTCAAGCCGTGGGTATTTGGGTGGTCTTGTTCCTACTTGTCTTCATTGTAGTCGCCTACTTCTTGAAGAAAGAATACTGGAAGGATGTTCATTAATTACCGACTGGTATAACATAAATTGGCTACTCTGGCTTATCAACTAGAGTAGCCTTTTCATTTTGGACTACAGGAGCTTTTCAAGCTATGGCATCTATTTCTAGCCGCCGTTCTGTTATGACTTTATTTTCTGCTGCGGATTGTGCTGACAGCCATCGTGTACGCATTGTCTTAGCAGAGAAAGATATCACCGTCGATGTGCTAAATATTAATCCCGATGATAAGCCAGAGGAGCTTGCTGAGCTTAATCCCTATAACACAACGCCAACTTTAATCGACCGTGATTTAGTGCTGTATGATGCACGGATTATCATGGAGTATTTAGATGAGCGGTTTCCTCATCCGCCTTTAATGCCAGTGGATCCGGTGACTCGCGCACATTCACGCTTGGCTTTATTTCGTATTGAGAAAGATTGGTTCTCTTTGGTGGAGGATATTGAGCGGGGCGATGAAAAATCAGCTGCAGAAGCTCGCCGTATTTTGCGCGAAAGCGTTTTGTCCGCTGCCGAAGTATTTGCCATTAAGCCTTATTTTCTAAGCGATGAATACACTTTAGTCGATTGTACCATTGCTCCGGTTTTATGGCGTTTGCCCAAATACGGGATTGATGTACCCGCTAAGCAGGGCAGACCTATACTAAAGTATATGGAGCGTGTATTCTCGCGTGATGGTTTCCAACAATCGTTAAGTAAGGTTGAAAAGGCGATTAGACCATGACTCCAAAACGCCCCTATTTGCTACGTGCTTTTTATGAGTGGATTGTTGACAACAATATGACTCCCTATATCACGGTTGATGCGACTGCCGACGAGGTTTCTGTGCCGCGTCAGCATGTGAAAGATGGGCGTATTGTTTTAAATATCAGTCCTACTGCGGTACGTGATTTTGTCATGGACAATGATGCAGTGAGTTTTAGTGCACGTTTTAGTGGGGCTGCGTTTTATGTGTATTGTCCTATTTATTCTGTGTTAGCGGTGTATTCCCGTGAAACACAGGAGGGGGCTTCTTTCCCGCCGGATGAATATGCTCAAATTAAGCCAGTGGCTAAAGGCCCTAGCCTTGCAGCGGTATCTACACGAGCAGAACAAGCCGAGGAAGATGAGGCTAGCCTTGAGAGTGCTGAGGATCTACCACCGGATGAGCCTCCCCCGCCTAAAACGAACAAGCCCACTTCCAAGTCGCGCCCTGCTTTGCGTGTAGTTAAATAATTAGCAGGATCACATGATCTCACTGATCGCTGCGATGACCAAGGTTGAACATATAATCGGTGACCAAGGCAAGATGCCTTGGCATTTACCGGCTGATTTGGCTTGGTTTAAACAGCATACTGTAGATAAGCCGATTATTATGGGGCGTAAAACTTGGCAGTCTTTAGGACGTGTTTTGCCAAGTCGTCGCAATATTGTGGTATCGAGCGATACCCGCCTCAAGCTAGTACCTCAGCTTGAATGTGTGCAAGATCCTCAAGCCGCCTTGGATTTAGTTGCAACTAGCCCTGAAGTGATGATTATTGGTGGTGCGCAGTTGTACGCCTATTTTCTACCGCAAGCCCAGCGTATGTATTTAAGTTTTATTGATGCTAAGCTAAAGGGTGATACGGTATTTCCAGCCTATCAAGCACAAGATTGGCGTTTAGTCCAAGAGCAAAATTTTTTAGCTGATGCTAAAAATCCTTATAATTATTCGTTCACTATCTACGAGCGCTTATGAGTAGCTTATTGATTGTTAATGCACAGTTAGTTAATGAAGGGCGAATAATTGAGGCGGATGTTTACATTGATAAGGGGCGAATTGATGCGATAGGTTCATTAGCGGGGCGAGCCGCTAGCCAAGTCTTAGATGCTAAAGGGCGGTATCTATTACCGGGGATGATTGATGATCAAGTCCATTTCCGTGAGCCTGGTCTAACGGCTAAGGGGGATTTAATCACGGAGTCTCGAGCTGCTGTTGCAGGTGGTGTGACAAGTTTCCTTGATATGCCAAATACTGAGCCACCCACGTTATCCAATGAATTATTAAAAGAAAAACATCAGCTAGCAGCGGGTCGATCTTTAGCAAATTATGGTTTTTATTTAGGCGCTTCAAGCGAGAATATTGAGCTGATTAAATCTCTAGATGTGCAGCTTGCCTGTGGAGTGAATGTCTTTGTTGGTTCGTCATGTGCGAGTAAATTAGTCGATGACCCTGAGGTATTGCGGGAAATTTTAATGAGTTCTCCAGTATTAGTGGCGGCTCATTGTGAAGATATGCCCTTGATAGCTGAGAATGAAGAGAGTTATCGGAGTATTTATGGTGATGCTGTGCCCTTTGAACTACATGGTGTCATTCGTAGTGATGAGGCTTGTTATTTAGCCGCAGCGCGTCTTTTAGAAGTAGCTAATGATTGTAAAGCGCGAGTCCATATTCTGCATATTTCGTCCGCTAAAGAATTGGAGTTATTTTCTGCAGAGCCTATGGCTGAAAAGCTAATTACAGCTGAAGTTTGTCCGCATTATTTGCATTTTTCTGATGAAGATTATGTGACTAAGCAGGGGTTATTAAAGTGTAATCCTGCTATTAAAACCATTGAAGATCGGGCTGCTTTAATCCAAGGCTTATTAGAAGGGCATTTAGATATTATTGGTAGTGCTCATGCCCCTCATCTGCTTGCAGAAAAGCAGGGGCTTAATTATTTTAAAACCCCATCAGGTATGCCGATGGTACAAGATGCTTTGCTCTCCTTATTAGAAAACTATCAAGATGGTATTTTTAGTTTAGAATTTATTGTTGAAAAAACCAGTCATGCCGTTGCTCAGTTGTTTAGTATTCAAGAGCGTGGTTTTATTCGCGAGGGCTATTGGGCGGATTTAGTCTTAGTGGATTTAGAGCAGCCACACTTAGCTAGCAATACACAAGCCTTCGCTAAATGTGCATGGACGCCGTATGATGCGTATAAATTTCGCTCTAGTATCGCCGCTACACTAGTAAATGGTGAATTAGTTTGGCATGAAGGTCGTTTTTTGGAGCGCTCACCGACAGGGCAAGCACTCCAGTTTATACGCTAGTTTATGTGCTAAGCCTTGTGTTTAAGTGAGTTCACGCACTACGCGAAATCCTAAGTTGGTATCTAACTCGTCAAGATAGCGTTTTTTACGGGCAGCACTTCTTGCTAACACGGCAGGATCAAACCAAGACCCCCCTTTAGTGACATACCAATACGGGTCGCCATGATGGTTAGGGCTACCATCCCGATAAGCCCCTAAATGTGAACTAGTCCAATGGGTGCTGGTAAATTCCCATACATTGCCATGTACATCATACAAACCCCATTGATTCGGTTCATGCAGACCCAACTCGCTTGCACTGACTGAGGGAATACAGCGCGGTAAATACCAACGTTTTTTCTCAAGAGCTTCTTGATATGGAAAAATCGGGTTAAAATTAACCTCTTTACAACTGACAGTACTGCCATAACAGAAGGGAGTCGTTGTCCCTGCTCGGGCAGCATATTCCCATTCTGGTTCAGTGGGTAGGCGATAGTGTTGCCCTGTTTGTTCGCTCAACCAGTGTAAATACAGTTTTACATCACTCATCCGTACATTAATCACTGGATAGCGCCCTTGATGCCAAATCAATTCAGGCCGCTTTTGCCATTCGGTCGCAGTACGGAAAATTTCAAACTCTTCCGCCATGATCGGCAGCTGACCGATAGCAAAATCATAGTCTAAGTGAATAGTATGCTGTGGATATTCTTCGCGGCGATGACCAAACTCCGTTGGTTTAGATCCCATTTCAAATTGACCCGCTGGAATCACAGCCAGCTTAGGACCTTTAAGGCCGGATTTCAGCGAATCCTGAAAAAAAGTTGGCAGGCCATACTGGCTAGCGGTTTGAGCTTGGAGCGTTTTTAATTCAGTCGCTGCTAGTGTATGAGTCACAGGCGAAGTTGAACGCGGTAAGTGTAGAGCTTCCATACGTAGACATTAGCAATTATTAATCTAGATCAGCCCAATCTACCACTCATTTTCTACCGCTAGCAACCTTGTTTGTAAATATATGGTCTACACTTTTAGTGTATGGGTAACAAGGGTGGGCTTAAATATGGACATTTATCCAGACAATCAAGATAACGCACAACAATCTTCCTATCTTGAAACGGCTAGGCGCTTATTAGATGGTTTGATTTTATATCGTTTAGAGCTAGGTGAGGCGGGGCGACACTTAGAACTGCTATTAAGGTACAGTGGGGTAGCGGCAAGTACTGATTTGCCCTGCTCGAAAAGCATTCATTAATTGCTTTTCATAATTAATTCTAATAAATTATATCAAAACAATCTATTAGTGCTGGTTTAGTACGAGTTTTTTGTGTGGCCTCACCAACAAGCCTACTCATAATGGTATAAGAAAAATAAATGAAGCGTAAAGCCCGACGCTGGCAAACTGGTCTTAATTTGCTTGAAGTGTTAATTGCTACCTTAGTGCTGTCACTAGGTCTATTAGGCTTAGCAGGGTTACAAGTGAGCAGCCTTAAGACGACTCAAAATGCCTCGCTAAAGCAGACAGCTACCTTGGTTTTATATGATTTATTAGAGCGTATGCGTAGTAATCGTTCGGCGGTATTAGCTGGTGATTATGTGCAAACTACGAATTGTACGGCTTCACCACCTGCTGCGTGTAGCACCGCTTGCTCACCTGCCGAACAAGCCAACCATGATCTTTATCAAGTTCTCTGTCAGAATAATTCTCAGTCTTTACCTGCAGGGCAATTAGTGATTACTTGCCCAACGGGAGGCGATTGTGGTTTGGGTTTACGCTTTTTATTGACTTGGGAGGAGCGTTTAGAACAGCAAGGTATCCATGCCGCCGCAGTTACAGGCCAAACAGCGGTAGAAAAAGAACATGATTCAATCCGTTTAGAAATGGATGCTGTGATTTAAAGTATGCCAAGAAAAATAACTCACCCATCTCCACAGCAAGGTTTCTCTCTCATCGAACTGATGATCGCTCTGGTCTTAGGTTTGTTCGTAATAGCGGGTCTTGCCACGGTGTATCTTAGTAGTAAAGAGACTTATGCCCTGCGCGACCGAATCTCAG
>JBJOOT010000133.1:0-9903 GCA_046051185.1 Pseudomonadota bacterium
CCATGCCGCTGATATTGTGATGGCCGCAGAATGGCCTTTGGTGATGGTTGGTTTAGATGTGACCTATACCGTGTTGTTTGATCGTAAGTTGTTTAGTTATATCGCTTTGCACAATCGGAAGGTGGGGCCAATGTTGCATCGGGCGGCGGATTTTTATATCGATTTTTATCAGTACGAGCATAAGGTTGCAGGTTGCTATGGGCATGATATTTGCGCACTGACCTATGTTCTAAAGCCGGAATTATTTGAAACCATTGAAGGCGGCATTTGTGTCGTGCCAGATGGGATTGCCGCAGGGCAGACGATTATGAAACGGATTAAAGGGGATGCTTATTTCGTGCGGGCATGGGATGAGCGCCCCGTGCATAAAGCTTGTATGAAGGTCGATGCTCAAGGCGTGATTGATTTTTTCCGTGATACTTTGACGAATCATTATTGGCAGGCGAGGTAAATATGAGCTTACAAGCGGTTGATTATCTTGCCCCCAATGCCGCGCTTGAGTTTGTGGCCTCCCTACATGAATTTGGGTTTGGTGTCTTAAAAAATCATCCGATTCGCCAAGAGGCTGTTCAGTCGATTTATCAGCATTGGCTAGGTTTTTTTCAAAGTCCAGAAAAATACGAATATCGTTTTCGCCCTAGTTTTGATGGTTATTTCCCTGCAGAGGTTTCCGAAACGGCGAAAGGCTGTATAGAGCGCGATATTAAAGAGTATTTTCATTTTTATTATCCGTGGGGGATTTGCCCAGAAGCTTTGCGCCCTGAATTAGTCGCCTATCGGCAAGCTGCTAATAGTTTAGCGGAGGAGTTGCTCGGCTGGATTGAGGCCTATTCGCCACCTGAGGTCGCTAGCCGTTACCATGAGCCACTGTCCACTATGATTCGTGGTAGTGAGCAAACTTTATTGCGAGTTTTGCATTATCCACCGTTTCAAGGTTCAGAACCTTCACAAGCGCTACGAGCCGCCGCCCATGAGGATATTAATCTACTGACCATCTTGCCTGCTGCCAATGAAGCGGGCTTACAGGTTTTAACAAAAACGGGGGAGTGGTTAGATCTGCCGTGTGACTTTGGTTTTTTGATTGTGAATATCGGCGATATGTTACAAGAAGCTTCGGGGGGGTATTTTCCTTCTACAACTCATCGAGTCATTAATCCACCCTCAAGTGCTGCAAATGTCTCGCGTATTTCCTTGCCCTTATTTTTGCACCCCCGCCCTGAGGTTGTGCTTTCTGAGCGTTATACGGCGGATAGTTATTTGCAGGAGCGGTTAAGGGAGTTGGGGTTTAAGTAGGTTCTTTGTTTTTGAGCAGTGATTCTTTTGTTTGTGCTAAATTGGAAGCTACACGACTTGCCGGAGATAAGCTTATGAAAAAAGAACGAATAGTCTACACATCACCGCTGGATGCCTTAGTGGCTGTTAGTAAGCAATTAAGTCTGTTTGAAAACCGCTTTCAGATGGAGTCGGAGGGGTTCATACATCGTTACCAGCAAGGCCAACTAGACGATTCGGCAGATTTTGTGGAATGGGCAAATGCCTATCAACACTATACCGCTTTGCATCATCAGTTAGAGAGGCAACTGCGTGCAGCTGCATGACCTGTTGGAAGACTATCTGGCTGATATTGAGCAGACCGTAGAATTACTACCCGCTTATGTTGAGCGCTATCAGGAGGAAATCCTGACTAGTACTCGCGCTAACTTGCGTTTGCGTCTGCGCTTTGTCAGCGGTCATTTGCTAGAAATTAACGAAGCACTTGGGGTAATGCAAGATCAACTTATATGGTTTGGCTATCGCTACCATTTTCAGGATCAGAATAATTGCCTAGTCTTTCGTTATGATGATACGCCACATTTTCCTAATCTCTCTACATTCCCACATCACAAACATTGGATAGATGAGGTATTAGAGTCTTTCAAGCCTATTTTAACTGAGGTTTTATATGAGGCTCTGAGATTGTCAGAAAGCGTGGGGTGATTAATGTCTTTCTCCCAATAAAATAGACCTCTTGCGAAAGTTATTTAATAGGAATTAAGCGATTCACTAAGCCTGTAATCAAATTCAACCGTCGCTCAAATCGTTGTCGTCGTCCACGATAAACTCCTTTGAGAATACGAAAGACTTTCAAACAACGGATACGATGCTCGACTTTCACTCGGATTTGAGCTAAACGCTGATTAAAAGCTCGCTCTTCGGGTTCGAGCAGACGCCGTTTAGACTTTCCGCGCAACCGTCTAAGATTAAACCTTGATAACCCGAGCCGACTAAATAGAGCGTCCCCTTAGGCAATGCTTCGGATCGCTCTGAGTAAGTTAGGCTCAAATAAGGTTTTAGCTGATATATACAGGTGTTTTCAACATATCTAACGCATTACTGCCTGTAAATCTAAGACATACTCTTAAGATTAAGTACATGCATCCTATGTCTGAATATGTTAAATAATTGCGGTTTAGCTCATCTTAAAATTAGCGGTTTTTATGTATCTTCTATTTCTTAGTATCTGCATCGCTACGGTTGCAAGCCCCGGCCCTGCAGTTTTTCTAGCTATTAAAAATGGTCTCACCCATGGTTTTAAACCTGCTGTATTTGCGGTATTGGGCAATCTAACCGCGCTATTGATTATGATGAGTATTTCTGTTGCTGGTTTGGGGGCGATTATTCTAGCTTCGGTGAGTTTATTTAATCTGCTAAAAATTGCAGGTGGTTTGTATCTGATTTATTTAGGAATCAAGCTGCTCCGTTCTAAACCCATCAAAATTGAGTTAGATAAAGCTAAAGTGAGTGAAACTGTGCCGCTACTAAGTTTATATCGAGAGGCTTTTTTGGTTTCGATAACTAATCCGAAAGCAATTGCCTTCTGTACCGCTTTGTTTCCGCAATTTATTGACCCGCACCAAGCTATTGTTAGCCAGTTTTTGATATTAGCAAGTACGTTTGGGGCTTGTTCATGTTTCTTTTTATCTTTATATGCTGCACTCGCCTCAAAATTAAGGCCGCAATTAGCTAAAGAAGCTGTATTGCGTTGGTTTAATCGCTTAACCGGAATTGCATTTATGGGGTTTGGGATTGGTTTATTAGTAGGAGTGCGAGCCAAATAGACTCGCAGTCCCTGCAGTGGAGGGTTACTTCGGACGCTTATCCACTACCCGCTGGGCTTTACCCTGTGAGCGAGCAATTTCACCTTCTGATTTGATATTGATTTTGGTACTGACACCGACCAAGACTTTAATCCGATGTTGCAGTTCTTTGGCTGCGGCTGCGCGTTCGGCTTCGCTGACTTGGTTGCTACGTGCTTCCACATTCACCGTCAGATGATCTAGATTGCCATCGCGAGTGATTTCGAGCTGATAATGGGGAGAGAGCTTCTCAATTTTCAGGAGGATTTCTTCAATCTGTGTCGGGAAGACATTCACGCCACGAATAATCATCATATCATCGCTACGCCCAGTGATTTTCGCCATGCGCCGCATATTGCAAGCGCTGCCGGGGAGTAGCGTGGTGAGATCACGGGTGCGATAACGAATCACAGGCATCGCTTCTTTCACTAAAGAGGTGAAGACTAATTCACCTTCCTGCCCATCAGGCACGGTTTGCAAGGTTTCAGGATGAATCGTTTCAGGATAGAACATATCTTCCCAAATCGTGGGGCCGTCTTTGGTTTGTACAAATTCTTGCGCAACACCAGGCCCCATGACTTCTGACAAGCCATAAATATCCACCGCATCTAAGCCCATGCGCTGCTCGATTTCCAAGCGCATGGCCGGTGTCCACGGTTCAGCCCCAAAAATCCCGATGCGTAATGAACAGGCTCGTGGGTCTAAACCTTGGCGTTCAAATTCATCAGCAATATTCAAGCAATAGGAGGGGGTAACCATAATAATATCGGGCTTGAAATCCTGAATCAGTTGTACTTGTTTTTCAGTTTGCCCCCCCGACATCGGAATGACCGTGCAGCCTAAACGTTCTGCTCCATAGTGTGCACCTAAGCCGCCGGTAAATAAGCCATACCCATAAGCGACATGTACTTTGTCTCCAGGTTTACCCCCTGCGGCTAAAATAGAGCGCGCAACCGCTTCAGCCCAACGCTCAAGATCACCTTTGGTATAGCCTACAACGGTCGGTTTGCCCGTGGTACCACTAGAGGCATGAATACGCGCAACCTGTTCCATTGGTACCGCAAATAGGCCAAAAGGATAGTTATCACGTAAGTCGTGTTTAGTGGTATAGGGGAATTTTTGAATATCTGCTAATTCTTTTAAATCATCAGGATGCACCCCTGCTGCATCAAATTTAGTCCGATACATCGGTACATTTTGATAGGCATGCCTGACCGTCCATTGCAGACGCTTTAATTGTAAAGCTTGAATTTCATCCTGACTGGCTTTAGTAAAATTCTCTAAATTCAGTGTTTCACTGGGAAAACCGTTACTCATTACTTCTCCTCCTGGGTGCGACTTATGCTTAGACTTCGGGTAGTACACTACCTTTGAGTTGATAGGAGCGTCCACGGAAGGTCGCTACTAATTTACCGACTGGGTTATGAATTTCCACATCATAAACGCCGGTACGTCCACTTCGTGAGCGTTCTGTTGCGGTCGCGGTCAATAGTTCACCTTCATACGCGGGGGCTAGAAAGTCAATCGTACAACCTGAAGCGAGGGTGACTTTATTGGTATTATTGCAAGCATGAGCAAAGGCTGTATCGGCAAGGGTAAACAGCATTCCACCGTGGCAGACATCATGTCCATTGAGCATATCATTGCGGACTTTCATGGCCAGTACCGCCTGCCCCGCAATAGTTTCCACAATATGGATACCCATCATCTGTGCAGTACGATCATTCGCATGCATGACATCGCTACAGGCGCGTGCCAAAGGATCTTGTTCAGACATCTTAAGCTCCTTTAAACACTGGGGCGCGTTTCTCTAAGAAAGCATTCACGCCTTCTTTAAAATCATCGCTGGCGGCAGCGGCGGCTTGTAGATCACGCTCTAAATCTAATTGCTGATCTAAAGTATGAGTGGCGGCGGCATGAAGCGCTTGCTTTGTCATCGCTAAGCCTTTAGTTGGCTGAGTGGCTAAGTGTTTAGCGAGTTGCAAAGCTTCAGGCATCAGCGCTGCATCGTCCACGCATTTCCAAATCATCCCCCAGTTTTCGGCTTTTTCGGCACTGATTTTTTCGCCTAATAAGGTTAAAGCCATTGCGCGAGCATGCCCAACCACGCGGGGCAGTGTCCATGTACCGCCTGAGTCGGGGACTAAACCAATCTTACAAAAAGCCTGAATAAAGGACGCAGAGCGAGCCGCTAAGACAATATCGCAGGCCAAAGCAATATTCGCACCCGCTCCAGCGGCAATGCCATTCACGGCACAAATCACTGGCATTGGCAGCGTGGTGAGCGCGCGCACTAAAGGATTGTAATCCCGCTCAACAGTTGCACCAATATCCGCCGCTGCCACTTCATCCGCGAGGTCTTGGCCTGCACAGAAACCCCGTCCCTGGCCAGTGATTAATAAGCAACGCACGCTGCTATCGGCTTGAATAGCACTCAAAGCCTCGCGTATTTCTGCATGCATTTCCGTTGTAAAGCTATTTAGCTTATCGGGGCGGTTAAAGGTTAAAGTGGCCACGCCCTCTACAATGACTAAGTTAATAGTTCTAAAGTTCATGCCTGTCATCTGGTATTGATCCGTGATCTTGTTGTTCGCTGGTATCAGCGATATAAAATTTCCGGCAAAAATAAAGAAATTGCTGGAATTAAGGTTAATAAAGTAAGGCGAATCAGATCGGCAATCCAGAAGGGTGTGACCCCTTTAAAAATCGTACTGGTTTTGACATCTTTCAATACCCCACTCAAGACAAAGACATTTAAACCCACTGGTGGGGTGAGCAAGCTGATTTCAGTCACCACAACAACTAAGATCCCAAACCACACTAAGTCAAAACCGAGGCTTTGCACGAGTGGGTAGAAGATGGGGACTGTGAGCAGCATCATCGATAAGCTTTCTAAAATGCAACCGAGCAGAATATAAATACCCAAAATCATGAAGATAACCATCATGGGGCTTAAGTTATAACTTTGCACAAATTGCAATAAATAATCGGGGAATTCAGCGCGAGTAATAAAATTAGAGAAAATTAAAGCGCCAATGACTACGAAAAACAACGAGGCCGAGGTATGTGCTGTTTCCGTTAAGACTTCATATAAGGTGCGCCAATTGATGGATTTACGTGAAAGCGCAATGATAAAAGCTCCTGCTGCCCCAATCCCTGCCGCTTCTGTTGCGGTGAAAGCACCGACATACATCCCGCCAATGACCAGCACGAACAGGAGTAAAGTCCCCCAAACGCCTTTCATCGCTTCGATACGTTGTTGACCGCTAGAACGTTCGCCCGGAGGCCCTGCTTTAGGATTGCGCCACACCGTCCAAGCCACCGCACCCACATATAAAAGAATGCCTAACATCCCGGGCAAAAAGCCAGCTGCGAATAATTCACGGATACTTTGCTCGGTCATAATCCCGTAAATCAATAAAATCACACTCGGTGGGATTAAGATTCCTAAAGTGCCCCCCGCTGCGATAGAGGCTGTCGCTAGACTATCGCTATAGCCGTATTTGCGCATCGGAGGCATGGAGACTTTAGACATAGTGGCGGCTGTCGCTAAACTGGAGCCGCAAATTGCCGAAAAGCCCCCACAAGCTACTACCGTTGCCATTGCTAAACCACCGCGCAAATGCCCCATAAAAGCATAAGAAGCCCGATACAGTTCATGGGATAGCCCTGATTTGGTAACAAAATTACCCATTAGAATGAAAAGAGGAATCACGGTGAGACCATAATCCCGTGATGTGTCAATAATGCGGCGAGCCGACATCGACAAGGCGGCTGTCCAATTCCAATCATTTAACCAAGCAAAGCCAAAAAAACCAACCAAACCCATCGCAATGCCAATTGGCATTCGTATCATAATTAAGAACAGTAAAACCGCGAAACCCACTAAGGAAACTAACATGGTTTTACTCCTGATTGAGTGATTTAGGATAGGCTTGTATTAAGCGATAATGTACTAAAGCGCGATACATCCCTAAGGTCAGCAAGACGAGCGCAGTAAACCAACACATCACCCCAAAGAAGCTTACAATCATCCCGACCGGCAAATGTAGATATTCAGTGACTTCACCGTGTGAGCTAGCCCGTGCCCCTAAACTCCAAATCCGTTGACCGATCACCACTAAAGCAATCGCAGTCACAAGATTAAAGAGGAGGGTGCGAATTAAATTCAGTAGTGGCGGAACAAAAGGGTCAAGAATATCGACGACGACCTGTTCATTACGCCAAGAAATCACCGGCAAGGCCATAAAAATCATGACCCCCAATAAAACCTCAATCAGTTCGACACCACCGACTAAGGGTTTATTAAAAATATAACGTCCGATCACATCAATACAGGTGATAAACATCATCAATAGTAAAGCACCACCTGCAATCAGGTTAAGCGTTAAGGCTAGCCATTTGGCTAGCCCCCGCTCAGAGTGCTGGGTGATTTGTTCAGCACTCGTCATTTCATTTTGATCCTTCAGCTTTAGCGATTTCGCGCAGTTCTTTCAAGGCGGCTTCTGCATCAACGCCACTGTCTTTAACAGACTCTAAGAAGTTCTTGTCAAAGTCTTTCGTCATTTCTGTAAATTCAGCCAAGATTTCTGGAGTCGCATCTTTAATGGTATTGCCAGCGGCTAAGGCATCTTTTTCACCCTCTTCAGCTTCAGAACCCCATTTTTCACCCGCTAAAGCAGAGAGTTTTTCACCCGAAACTTTCATAATCGCTTCCCGATCTTTAGCATCAAGTTTATCCATGAATTCTTGATTCAGAATAATCATGAAGCTACCTAGATACATACCGTGCGGGAATTTAAGTGTGAAAGGGGCAACTTCTTTTAAGCGTAAGGTTTTCTTTTCACCCATTGGCATGAAAGCACCATCCGCCACGCCTTGGGCTAGAATTTCATAAACTTTAGACCCTGGTGCTGCAACGCCTTCAACCCCCATTGCTTTACCAATATCAGCTTGCACACCACCCCCGATCCGAATCTTTTTGCCTTTCATATCAGCCAATTTTTCGATGGGTTTAGCTAAATGAATTTGCCCAGGGCCATGCGTGAATAGACCTGCTAAGACCACCCCTTCATGCTCTTTCGCTTTGGCTAAATACTTTTCATTAATTCGCCAGTGTGCAATCGAAGCTCCTTTTGCGCCCCCCTCAATCCCAGGTAATTCCACCATCTTGGTCAATTTAAAACGCCCCGGATAATAACCGTGGAAAGTCCAAGCGGCTTCATAAGCCCCATCTTGTACTTGGTCGAGTAAGGCTTTGGGGTCACCACCGGGGTATTCAATTTTCAGTTTGACGCGGCCTTCTGTGGCTTCTTCAATCCATTTACCCCAAGTTGGTAAAACATCCGCATTCATGGTATGCGCGGGTGGCAACCATGAACCAACACGAATCGTGGTTTCTGCAAAACTCGGTGCTGAGGCGGCCATTGCAGCTGATACAATAGCAAAACTGAGCATTAATTTTTTCAGGTTTTTCATGAATCCTCTCCTCTAGATGTAGATGTTTTAAGTAGATGTTGTAAGCGAAAATATTAGTTAAAAGCGGTTAGCGTTGATCGAAATCGACCACGACTTCCTCAGAGACTGGATGCGCTTGGCAGCTTAGGATATAGCCTGCCGCAATTTCATGAGCTTCCAAGCCATGATGAATATCCATATCGACTTGGCCTTTAATTAGTTTAGCCTTACAAGTTGAACAAACCCCTGCTTTACAAGCATAGGGTAGGTCTAGACCATTCTGAATGCCTGCATCTAAAATGTTTTGCCCAACGGTAGCCAGCTCAAATTGTAAAGAGCGCCCATCTGCAATGACGGTGACTTTACTGGTTTTTTCTTCACCATAAGTATCAATCCGCTGTTGTGCCTTTTCGAGTAAGGTGGCGGCATCGGCTGAAGAATTAGCAAATAATTCATAATGAATCTGCTCATCACTTAAGCCAGACGCACGGAAACCCCGCGAGACTTCAGACATCATCGCCTCAGGGCCACAAATAAAGACTTCATCGGTGGTTTTAATATTGATCAGACGGCTTTTGTGTAAAGCACTGCCTTTTTGATTATCAATCTGCCCGTTGAGAAGATCAGCCCCTTGATCCTCTTGGTTCATGATATTGATCCATTGGAAGCGGTGCATATATTTGTTTTTCAGGAAGCTCAGCTCGTCTTTGAACATCACTGAATGACTACGCCGATTCCCATAAATCAGCGTGACCTTACTGTTCGGTTCTTCAACTAATATGGTTTTCATAATCGACAGAATCGGGGTAATTCCACTCCCCCCCGCTAAGCACATATAATTCTTAGCATTATCTGCACTTAAGGGTGAATGGAAGCTACCTTGTGGAGGCATCACTTCAATGGTATCACCGACTTTGAATTGGTCATTGGCATAATTGGAGAATTTGCCACCGCGCACGCGCTTAATCCCAACCCGCAAATGGCCATCGTGTACGCCGGAGCAGATCGAATAAGAGCGGCGGACATCTTCGCCCTCAATATCTGCTTTGAGGGTGAGAAATTGGCCTTGCACAAATTTAAAAGTAGTAGTTAGTTCTGGTGGAACCTTAAACGAGACACAAACGGCAGTATCCGTTTCGGGTTTAATCTCGCTAATGGTCAGAGGATAAAAACGGGTATCAGCCATCGGGGTCACCCTCAAAGATGCTTAAAGTAATCAAACGGTTCATGGCAGTCTTGGCATTGAAATAAAGCCTTACATGCGGTTGAACCAAATTCACTAATTCTGCGGGTATTGCTAGAGCCGCAATGTGGACATTCAATGCCTGCA
>JBJOOT010000134.1:0-9882 GCA_046051185.1 Pseudomonadota bacterium
TGAAATTTCGACTAAACGATCGCAGAAACGACAAGCATTATTGATTAAATTACCAAATAGCTCCATTAAGTCTTCAGAATCTAAACGACATTTTGCATATTCATCAACATTCACACGAATCTCAAAATCTTTGCCGCGATGTACTTTATGCATGGTACTCGCTAAACGGGTGAGAATAGGGCGAATGGGTTGCGACATAATAATGGCATTTTCGCTAGTCACCATTGCTTTACGCAATTGCCGCGAAATAATTTCTTGCATGTGCTCAATTTCAGTTGCAATACCTGCTAAACCGGCATGATCATGCGGCACATCTTGAAAGCTACCCCCTTCTAAATGCGATTGAATCGCGGCAAGGGGGGTCTTTAAACTATGTGCTAAATCATCTAAAGAGTCTTTATAACGCTGTTTTTGGCCTTTCTCATGACCAATTAAGGCATTGATAGTATTTTTAATCGGAACTAATTCATCGGGATATTCGTCTTGGATAGTTTCTTTATTACCCGCTTCAATAGCACGAACTTCTTCTTCAAATTCACGAATCGGCGCAACTACCCAAAAACTAGAAGCAAGTTGTGCAATCAGAATCAGGATAACCGAGGCAAAAAATAAAATTGAAAAGACCATCACAAGGTCATCAATTTCTTTATCTACGTTCTTCATGGACTCAGCCACGATAAATAAATAATGTCGATTAGTGCTAGTACCTTCCTCTGCATTTTCACGAAATGAGAAATGTTGCACAGCAACCATATATTCTTCAGGGTAAAATTTTTCCTCGGGTTGGCTAGCAGTGCCTGTTGGTGAGGGTGTCGATTTCATACGAGCAGCAAATGGTGTGAAGTTTTGGACTTCAGGATCGTTGAATAGCTTTTCAAAGTCAAAATAGGCAAAGAATAAATCGGTACGGCTTAAATCAACCCCTTCATTATCAATCGAACTCCAAATAATCCGATTTTGCTGGCGATCCCAAATATACGCAAACCGACGCTTGCGATCCTGCACCAATTGATTACGTGAAATAAATTGCTCAGCAGCGACTTTATTGCGTTCTGGAATTAAAAAATTGCCGCGCTCATATTCAATAAAGCCCAAAAGATCAGAGGCCGTGCGCTCAAGTTCTAAGCTAATGGCTTCGGTTTTGCGTTGATAAATACTTAAGCTTAGGAGTACGCCTAAGATTAAAATACCAATTACAATAATCGTAAAGCCGCTAACCAATTGGCGGCTGCGTAACGAACCCATCATTACTGGTTATTTGGCCGATGACAGTCTAAAGTAAAACGATAACCACGTCCGCGTAAAGTCTCAATGGGCTTTAGTGTTTCCGTAGGATCAAGCTTCTGACGTAAACGCCGAATAAAGACTTCAATCACATTACTGTCACGATCGGCATCTTCTTCATAGAGGCTATCAGTGAGATGAGTTTTAGAAATCACTTGACCTGCATGTAACATCAAGTGTTCAAGTACCCGATATTCATAGGCGGTCAGGGTGATTTCATTTTCATCCACATAAACACGCTGCTCAGACAGGTTCAGGCGAATAGGTGGGCAAGATAATTCAGCTTGAGTCCAACCTTTAGTTCGGCGCAATAAAGCCCGTAAACGGGCAGCAAGCTCTTCCGAATGAATCGGTTTGACGAGATAATCATCAGCCCCAGCCTCTAAGACCTCAACCTTGGTTTCCCAACGGTCACGTACCGTCAAAGTAACAATGGGATATTCCAAGCCTTTGGCACGCACGCTACGAATGATTTCAAGACCTGTCACATGAGGCAGGCCTAAGTCGATGACTGCAATATCAATCGGATATTCAGTTGCAATATATAAACCTTGCGCACCATCACTTGCGACATCGACAGTAAAACCATTTTTCTTGAGGTCACTAGCGATTTGCTCACGGATAGGTGCTTTATCTTCAACAACAAGTACGCGCATAGATTTTTTCGACTATTTAGTTAGTAGATCTCTTGCGAAAATAATTACCCCCCAATCATCCGATTAACAAGAGTGGCGATCAACCGTAAGCGTAGCCCAAACTGTCGTCGCCGTCCTCGGTAAACGCCCTTCAGAATCCGAAAAATTTTCAGTGAGCGAATCCGATGCTCCACCTTGACCCGAACCTTGGCAAACCGCTGATTGAACTCCATTTGCTCCGGCTCTAGGTCTCGACCCGGCAGCTTTTTGAACGGCATAACCACAGAGCATCGAGCATCCTTCGACCACGAATCCCACATAGCCCAGATCGACCGCACACACGCTAGCGACTGGGAGATGATGGGCGTAGCGGCGAGCTAGGCAAAGGTCATGCTCTTGCTCAGCCGAGGTTGCCACCTCTAGAATACGTCCCTTCTTTTCCTCAATCAGAAGCTGAAACTTCAAAGTGTGGGTGTGCTTCTTTCCACTGTAGTGAGCCGCTTGTTTTTTTGGGGACGTTCAATTGGTACTTCACTCGCATCCAATAGCACACCCCGTACACCTTCCTTAGAGGCCGTTTGGGCTAAGCTTAACACTCCCGACGCTTCCAAGCGGGCTTCAACCCGCTTCACGATTCGTTGGGCGGTCGATTCATGTACCTGATAGCTCAAGCCTAAGTGGAACAACGTTCGGTACTCTCGCCAGTAACCCAGTGTCAATAACAGTTGATCCTCTAGGCTTAACGGGCTGGGGCGACCGGACTTCTTTTTCGTCAACTCGCCTGCTTTGAGCATCTCAAGCAGTTCGTGAAAGAGTGTCAGGGGGATTCCTACTCCGCGTTTGAAAGCCGAGGGGGATAGGGTTTTCAGGGGTAGGTAGTTCATTCATAACCTTATAGGTCAGAATGACTACTTTCGCAAGAGGTCTAGTGTGTTATGTTAATGGTTTGAGTGTAGTCTATCTAAACAGGCGGAGCCCTATACCGCCATTTATTTAGTGATCATACACCGAAGCTTAAGAATAAAAAACTATCAACTCACGATTCAGATAAGAAAAAGCCTAGCTTTAAGGGCTAGGCTTTTGAATAGCTCATTAAGGGTAATAGGCTTTATTTAGTGCATGAAACATGAATAATCCTAAATTCACCATCATCTCCCATCAGTTTAACAACATGGCAATCTGGACCTCGATCCGTTTGTGGTTCTATAGAGAGAATGCGTCCAGCAAATTCATCTTTAACCCTGCCCATGATCGTCGACTTGCGTAGTGGTTGGTCTGGTTGGGTTCGACTCATCTGAATCTTGTATGGTACGTGTGGTTCAGCAAAACTAGCGGTGGTTGCTAGTGAGGTGGTCAAAGCCAAAAACGCTGCAAACCAACTTAGGTTGCTCTTTAAATGCATTAAGTTTCCCCTGTTTAAAAAATTTTGTGTAGGCGTTATTGCCCATAGCGCCTGCATTGCTATCAGTGAATTATAAGTGTTACTTTATTAACAATAAATTAATGAATGGGCTGGATCGCTATATCACTAGTGGGGAGGTTTAGTGCTGATTGTGAATAAAATTTTATTATATTTACATATTAATTTCTTATTAAAAACTATTATTGGCTTTAGCTAGGCTCAATACTAATAATAGTGTCTAATTTTTGTCTAGGAAGACTTTGTAACAATGGTAATTGATGGTTTAACGGGCTTATTAACTGAGGCTTGCCAAGTGCCCTCACCCAATCATGATGAGCGTCCGATCGGCTGCCTGCCTGAGTTGATTGTGATCCACAACATCAGTTTGCCCCCTGATGAGTTTGGCGGTGAGTATATTAATCAATTATTCACCAATACTTTAAATAAAGACGATCATCCTTTTTTTGCAGAGATTTGCCACTTAAAAGTAGCCAGTCATTTACTAATTCGCCGTGATGGAGAAATTGTGCAATATGTACCATTTCACTTACGTGCTTTTCATGCGGGTGTTTCTATATATCGAGGGCGTAGTCGTTGTAATGATTTTTCGATTGGCATTGAATTAGAAGGGAGTGATTTTATACCCTTTACAGAGCAACAATATGAGCAATTAATTAAAGTCATTGAAGTGCTTTGTGCCTATTACCCTAGTTTAAGTAAAGATCAGATTACAGGGCATCAGCAGATTGCTCCTGAGCGCAAAACTGATCCGGGGCCTTTTTTTGATTGGTTAGGTTTAGGGCAAGCTTTAGGTGTACAGCTGCCTGCAATAGCACAGCTCGATACAGTATTAGATGCTCCTCATCTAAGCGATATAACGACAGGGTCTTGCAGCTAAAATACCACTATTTATAGCTGATCCAAGCAAATTTTCAGCTAAGTGTTGTTTCTTTGCCTATACTTAAACTGTTACCAAACATTTACAATTTTGATGGTAACTTCCGTAAGTAACAGATTTAAGAGAGGGAGTTATGACTAGCGAGGCCGATCAACTGAGTTCTGCAAGTTTAACGCGCAGATCATTTTTAATTTTACCCCTAGCGATGTGGGCAGGGCAGCTATTAGCGGTAGATGCCCCCACAGCGCCATCGAGATTACCTTCGGGTGCTTGCCCTTTAAATAGTGGTGGCCCTTCTTTATTGGGAAGCCGTTGGTTTGTGATGTCGATTTACAACAACTCCGTGCCTAAAGAGCTTCGTATGACGATGTTAGTTGAACAAACTGCAATGGTCGGAACTGGTGGTTGTAATCAATATACGGCTAGTTTTGTACAAGTCGGTAATCGTGGTTTTAAGGTGCATGATATTAGCCGAGGAGAAAAACCGTGTGAGGTTTTGCGCCCAGAGCTAGGCAAACCGACGGTGGATGTGGGGAGTTGGGAGGGTAAATATTTGCGTGTATTAAGACGAGCTGGCAGTGTTCAACAGCTAGGTACAACCTTACAGTTTTATGATTTTAATGGTAAGCCTTCGCTCGTATTTGGCAAAATTTATGGGTCTCCCGCCTCTATTCCTACGACCTAAAGTGTGCTGATCGGCAGGCTTAAGACCCACAGCCTGCTTTTTTGGTCTGAGGATTTCACGATTCTGTGCTTGCCAGCATAGGTCAAGCCGTTAATTGTTGCTATGATACGCCGCTATCACTTTTTAAATGTGTAGGAGCATTTAGCAGCATGTTTGCAAAATCTATGACTATTGCCAGCTACGATCCCGAGTTATGGCAAGCGATCACCGCAGAAACCCAACGCCAAGAAGAACATATCGAATTAATCGCTTCTGAGAACTATGCCAGTCCGCGGGTGTTAGAGGCACAAGGTTCTGTATTGACCAATAAATATGCTGAAGGTTATCCCGAAAAGCGTTACTACGGTGGTTGTGAATACGTGGATGTGGCTGAGCAATTGGCTATTGATCGTGTCAAACAACTCTTTGGTGCTGACTATGCGAATGTGCAACCCCATTCAGGTTCACAAGCCAATGCAGCGGTTTATATGGCCTTATTAAATCCGGGCGATACCGTACTGGGGATGAGTTTGGCGCATGGTGGGCATTTAACACATGGCGCTAAGGTTAATTTCTCTGGTCGTATCTATAATGCGGTGCAATACGGGATTACCGCTGAGGGCTATATTGATTATGCCGAAGTGGAGCGTTTAGCCGTTGAACATCAGCCAAAAATGATCGTAGCAGGTTTTTCTGCTTATTCACGAGTAATTGATTGGCAAAAATTCCGTGAGATTGCGGATAAAGTCGGTGCTTATTTAATGGTGGATATGGCGCATGTGGCAGGTTTAGTGGCGGCAGGTGTTTATCCTAGCCCTGTGCAAATTGCGGATGTAACCACTTCAACTACCCACAAAACCTTACGTGGTCCACGGGGTGGGATTATTTTAGCGAAAGCCAATCCTGATCTGGAAAAGAAATTTAATTCTTTAGTTTTCCCCGGTATTCAAGGGGGGCCGTTAATGCATGTGATTGCGGCGAAAGCGGTAGCCTTTAAAGAGGCTTTAGAGCCAGAGTTTACTGCCTATCAACAGCAAGTGGTTAAAAATGCCAAAGTGATGGCGGCAACCCTGATTAGCCGTGGCTATAACATAGTCTCTGGCGGAACAGATAATCATTTAATGCTGGTTGATTTGATTGCAAAAGGTTTAACTGGCAAGGCTGCTGATGCCGCTTTAGGTGCAGCCAATATCACGGTGAATAAAAACTCCGTACCGAATGATCCGCAATCGCCTTTCGTAACCAGTGGGATTCGGGTAGGTACGCCCGCCATTACTACACGCGGCTTTAAAGAGGCAGAAGTAGAGCAGTTAGCAAACTGGATTGCTGATGTTCTAGATCATATCAATGATCCGGCGACTATTGAGCGCGTGAAGGCGCAGGTCATTGAGATTTGTAAACGCTTCCCTGTGTACGCCGCTTAAGATGCGTTGTCCTTTTTGTGGTGCGGAAGATACGCGCGTGATTGATTCAAGGCTCGCTAGCGAGGGTGAGCAAGTGCGGCGGCGGCGCAAGTGTTCGGCTTGTGAAGAGCGCTTTACCACCTATGAGCTAGCCGAATTGACGATGCCGCGTGTGATTAAATCCAATGCTGCCCGTGAGCCTTTTCATGATGAAAAGCTCCGTGCGGGTATTATGCGAGCCTTGGAAAAGCGTCCGGTGACCATTGATCAAGCTGAAGCGGCGATTAGCCGTATCCGCAAAAAGGTGCTGATGAGCGGGGAGCGTGAAGTCTCTTCCGCTTTGATAGGTGAGCTAGTGCTGGCGGAGCTGCGGCATTTGGATGAGGTGGCCTATATTCGTTTCGCCTCAGTCTATCAGCGCTTTGGCAGTATGGCCGAGTTCCGTCGGATGATTGATCGGATGGAGCGTGAACCTCCCAATGCACATACGATTACTGATTAATACTGATTAAGTTAGATTAAGCGCGGCTATGTCTGTTTTTTCTGCGGATGATTCTGCTTATATGGCGCGTGCCTTGCAGTTGGCGCGTCATGGCTTATACACCACGCATCCTAATCCGCGTGTAGGCTGTGTGCTTGTTAAGCATGGGCAAATAGTCGGTGAGGGTTGGCATGAGCGAGCAGGGCAGCCCCATGCAGAGGTATTCGCTTTGCGTGCTGCAGGAGCGCGAGCGCAAGGTGCAACGGCTTATGTAAGTTTAGAACCCTGCTCACATTATGGGCGCACCCCGCCTTGTGCCGAGGCTTTGATCGAAGCCAAAGTCGGTAAAGTGATAGCGGCGATGGTTGACCCGAATCCTTTAGTGGCAGGTCAAGGTTTACAGCGTTTACAAGCAGCGGGTATCGAAACGGCTTCCGGTTTATTAAGGGCAGAAGCCCGCGCTTTAAATGGGGGCTTCATTAGTGTGATGGAGCGCCAGCGGCCTTTTGTGCGGATCAAAATGGCCATGAGCTTAGATGGACGCACCGCGATGGCTTCAGGTGAGAGTGTGTGGATCACGGGGGAGGCTGCTCGGCGCGATGTGCAATTCTGGCGCGCGCAAGCGGGCGCTGTATTAACCGGTATTGATACCGTATTAATGGATCAACCCCAACTCAATGTGCGCTTGACTGCAAAAGAGCTGGGTATTCGTGGTGAAGTGCGCCAGCCCGTACGTGTGGTGTTAGATTCTAAGTTACGTTTTCCACAAGATGCCGCTTTGTTAGCAACCGCTGGCAAAATATATATTTATACCTGTAGCCAAGATGAAGAAAAAATTGCATTGCTACAGGATTTAGGGCTAACCATACGCCAGTTTGCAGGTAGCCGCTTAGCTTTACCTGAGGTTCTAAGTGCTTTGCTTACAGACGGGATTAATGAACTGCATGTTGAGGCTGGGGCAACGTTAACCGGTCAATTGCTTGAGCAGGGTTTAGCGGATGAATTGGTTTTATATATGGCACCGCATTTAATGGGTTCAGCAGCTCGACCTTTGTTTAATTTACCCTTAGCAAAAATGGCTGAGCGTTATGCCTTAACGATTCGTGATATTCGAGCGGTGGGACAAGATTGGCGAATTCTGGCGGATTTTCATAAGGAGTAGGGCATGTTCACAGGCATTATTCAAGCAGTTGGTAAGATTCGTGCACTGCAACCCATAGGCGGGGATCTGCGCTTAAGCATAGCAACTGGCAAGCTGGATATGAGCGATGTGCAATTAGGCGATAGTATCGCGGTGAATGGAGTTTGCTTAACCGCCGTGGTTTTGGATGGCTCTAGTTTTAGCGCGGATGTATCGCGTGAGACTTTATCCTTAACAAGTATCGGGCAGTTAAATTTAGGTTCTAAAGTTAATTTAGAAAAAGCACTCAGTTTAAGTACGCGCTTAGGTGGGCATTTAGTCAGTGGGCATGTGGATGGTTTAGGTGAGGTCGTGAGTCGTTATGAAGATGCACGTTCGGTGCGTTTTCGTTTAAAAGCCCCGGATAGTTTAGCGAAATATATCGCAGCAAAAGGTTCGATTTGTGTGGATGGTACTAGCCTGACAGTGAATAAAGTCGAGGGGGCTTTTTTTGAGTTAAATATTGTTCCACATACTTTGCAAGCAACGATTATGTCAGAGTATCACACGGGTTCTAAAGTGAATTTAGAGGTCGATGTCATTGCACGCTATTTAGAACGCTTATTATTGGGGGATCAAGCAGCTGACATGAGTTCAGGGGGCATCACGGAGGCATTTTTGGCGGAGCATGGGTTTTTGCGGTGAGTCGTTTAACTCAGCATTTAATTCGGTACTTTCAATTTCTCCATTAGGCTATATAAACCTATTTGTGTCGTTTGCTCATTGATAGGAAATGTGATTTCCTCCGGTGTGACTACATAACTATGTCGTGCTTGTAGATCAGTTTGGGCACTGTAGAAGCCTTTACTGAGTTTGGGGCGTGGGTTGCGTTTGATTTCTATCGCTAGTTTACTTTGATCGGGATAAAGTAAAACTAAATCCATTTCCGCCCCACTGCTAGTACGGTAAAAATAGGGTATAACTTCAGCCGGTAAAATAGCTAATAAATTTTCGATCACAAAGCCTTCCCAACTTGCACCCGTAATGGGGTGGGTAATCAAAGTGTCCCAAGTGGGAAGTGTCAGTAAAGAATGTAATAAACCGCTATCTCGAATGTATAATAACGGTGTTTTAACTAAGCGTTTGCCAATATTGATATGAAAAGGCTGTAAACGCCGCACTAGCATTAAATCAACCAGTAAATCAGTATAAGCAATGACTTTTCGATAGTCCAAACCTAAGTTATTAGCAATATGACTAGCATTAAAAGGCTGGCCTTGCAAATGTGCCAGCATCAGCCATAAGCGTTGCATAGTTTCTTGGGGAACCGAGCGATCAAAGAAAGGAATATCTTTTTCTAAATAACTACGAATCAAATATTTGCGTTTGCGAAAACTATCTTCATCAGAATGCGCCAAATAACTTTGTGGAAAACCACCTCGAGTCCAGAGGGTTTCAATCTGAGGTTTGCCTACTTCCAGTGCATTCAGTGTGGTGAGGTCAAGATAAGCGACACGTCCGGCAAGGCTTTCTCCAGCCTGTTTCATCAACTCAATCGAAGCAGAACCGAGTAGTAAAAATTGCCCCGAATCACGTCCTTCACGACGACGCTGATCAATGATGCCACGCAGTACCGGAAACAAGGCGGGTGTATTTTGAATTTCATCGAAAATTACTAACTCATGTTTGTGTTGTTCACAAAAGAGTTTGGGATTTTGCATCACACCTTCACGTTGCACATAATCTTCTAAATCAAGATAGATCGCTTGATGCGTGGAGAGTAGTTGATGCGCTAAGGTGGTTTTCCCTACTTGGCGAGCGCCTAACAATACTACAGCAGGTTGATGTTGTAGTGCTTCGAGCAGATGTGGCATCAGGGTTCGTTCAATCATCCTTGCAAATTATCATTATAATTGATAATTTGCAAGGATGAATTTCGATGACTGAAGGGCAAAATAATAGTTTTAGGCTAAGATTAATTAAAAGTTAGTCTAA
>JBJOOT010000135.1:0-9853 GCA_046051185.1 Pseudomonadota bacterium
CCTGAGTCCAGCGAAACCAGCAAAGAAATAGCGACTACGATAGACCCGCCCCAGCCTACTGAACCCGTCAGTGTCAACACCGATGATAGTGATAAAGACGGTATTCCAAACGAACTTGAGAAAAAACTCGGCCTTGATCCCTATATGGCTGATTCAGATGAAGATGGCGTGAGTGATAAAGACGAACTTGGCGCTAAACCTGCAGAAGCCCCCCTCGATACAGATGATGATGGCACAATCAATGCCCTAGACCCTGATGATGATGGAGATGGCGATCCCACTGCGAACGAAAGCGTTGATCCTAACCGAGATAATTCGGTCGCAGATGCTCGTGATAGTGATCAAGATGCTATCCCTGACTACTTAGATAAAGACAGCAATTGGGCAAGTTTAGATGATGATAATGACGGCCTCAGCAATGGTGAGGAAAAAGAAATTGGTACGAACCCTAGCCTGACCGATTCTGATGGCGATGGTGTACCGGATAGGATTGAATTAGTGGATAAAAAAGATACTGACGAAGACGGTACTCTTGATGCCCTAGACACTGATGATGATAATGATGGCATTATGACGGCAATGGAAAACCCAGATCCTAATAATGATGGCAAATTAGAAGATGCGGTGGATCATAATAAAAATGGTGTGGCAGATTATTTAGATGCTAAGGCATCCGGCGAAACGGTCGCGCCGAGTCAAGCCTCAGCGGAACCGACTACTAAAGACCCCGATATGGCTACAGGTCAATCAGCGCCGCCAGCAAGCACTGCAAGCCTAAGTTCAGAACCTAAACCTGAATCTGAAGCAGAATCCACAGCCCAACCAGCCGCCAGTCAGCCGACCGCGCCCCCTGATCAAGAGCCGCCCGCTACGACTGATAAACAACCACAGCCAGTGACTACTGCTAAATCCGATGACAGCAATAAGATTACGGTGGATTTGGATAAACCTACGGCTGATAAGAAAAATGTCAGCTCTGCCCGCTTGTATTTTCCGTTCCGCTCTACTAAACCAGAACTTGCTGATAGCACTGCAGCCTACTTTGATGATTTAATAAGCTTTTTAAACGCCAACCCAAGCGCTAAAGTGAAGGTCATTGGGCATACTGATAATGTAGGTGATGCCGAGATTAATGAAAAGCTCGGTTTACAACGTGCCGAGCGCATTCGTACTCAGCTGATTAGACGGGGAGCACCCGCTGATCGCGTTGAAGCCAGTTCTAAAGGTGAATCTGCGCCTTGGGTCAGTAATAAAACTGAAGAAGGTCGGAATAAAAACCGTCGTGTTGAAGTCAAACCGATAAAATAATCGGGCTACAGGAGTGGCGAATGATGTTTGAAAATATAACGAGCCGTATTGATATGACAGATGCTAGCCTAGAGCTAGCCCTTATGCTAGGTGTTGCCTTTATCTTGGGCTTTCTCTTTTGTTATCTACGTAATAAATCCAATGATTAAAGGATCTTAAACCGTGAACGAAACCTCTAATCAGACCTATACTTTCGGCACTGCCAGCTTCGAAATTATTTTATTGCTGCTTGGTGCTTTTTTAGTTGGCGCTTTAGTTTGCTATTTACTTAAAAAACTGGGTTTATGCTGCAAAAATAAGGCATTAACAAGCACTCATTCGTTGACGACTGAGGAAACACCCGAAGTATTAGACCCTGTAGCACAAATGCGTGCGCGTATTAACTCCACAGCTCCAACCGCCAGTTATCCACCCTCCATCAACTCGCAAATGCCCAAAATGGAGCATGAAACTCTGTATGAAGCGGATTTACGCAGCCTATTAAAAGGGCGTAGCAGTGAAGAAACCGCAGTTCCCTCTTATCCACAGTCGCAACCTCAGCGCTCGACTGCCTTCCCCAGTCGAGTTAATCCTGCCGCCCCTCCCCAAGCGACGCAACCCACCGAAACGACCATTACCCCCTTAGTCTTACCCGCTGAAGATCATGTTGATGATTTGAAAAAGCTTGAAGGGATTGGTCCAAAAATTGAAAAGCTTTTGAATGAAGCCGGCATTAAAAGCTATGTTAAATTAGCGACGATGGATCGTGATACTTTAAAAGCGATCTTAGATGCGGGTGGTAGCCAGTTTAAACTGCATGAGCCTAAGTCTTGGCCGTATCAAGCTGAATTAGCCGCTAAACAAAACTGGCAGCGCTTAAAAGAATATCAAGACTTTTTGATTTCAGGCCGTAATTCCTAGCCATAATTAGCAGCTCTTCAGATAACAAAGGAAGAGCTGCTTTGAATTTTAATTCGCTGGATTTTTTACTTTAAATCGCAAATTTAGGCCTCCTTGACATCATCAAAAGCTGTACGCAAATATTGCAACATCGATACCAAGGTCAAAATGGTTGCCAATACCAGCGCAATAATGCCAAGCTCGCGCATCGGCAAAAAGCCGAATAAATCTTGATTATAAAGTAAGAAAATCAGTGCAATAATTTGAAAGGTTGTTTTTAGCTTGCCAATAAAAGCGACAGCTACTTTTCCATGTAAACCGACCTGAGCCATCCATTCACGCAAAGCCGAAATTACAATTTCACGCCCGATAATGATCATTCCGGCTAAAGTGAACCACATATTCGCTTCCCGCTCGACGATTAAAAGCATAGCAACTGCGACAATTAGCTTATCCGCAACTGGATCAAGAAAAGCCCCGAAACGTGATTCTTGTTGCCACTTGCGAGCTAAATAGCCATCTGCCCAATCGGTCAATCCTGCTAAACCAAAGGTGAATGCAGCGGCAAATGGCGCCCAAGGTCGATCAAGATAAAAAAACAGGATCAGCAAAGGAATAAAAGCAATCCGCACCCACGTCAGCAGGATAGGTAGATTCATTGTTTTCAACTACCGATCTCCATTCAATTTATCATAAATTTTTTGTGCCAAGGCCAAGCTGATTCCTGGCACTTTAGCGAGCTCTTCTACACTCGCACGCTCAATCGCGCGCAAACCGCCAAACTGTTTTAATAATACCTGGCGGCGTTTACTCCCCAAACCACTAATCTCTTCTAGCACAGATTGAGTACGTACCTTTTGTCGTTTAGCTCGATGGCCAGTAATCGCAAAGCGGTGTGCTTCATCTCTAATTTGCTGCACTAAATGCAAAGCTGGGGAATGTTCAGGCAAATTGAGGCGTTCAGTGTTATTTTCAATAATTAGTGTCTCAAGACCCGGTTTACGTCCTTCTCCTTTGGCAACCCCTACCACTTTGACTTTAGTAAGCGCTAAGGTTTGCAACACGGCTAAGGCTTGAGCGACTTGCCCACTACCACCATCAATAAACAGAATATCAGGCAGTTTACCCTCTTGCTCAGTTCCCCGACGAAAACGGCGCGTCAACGCTTGATACATCGCTGCATAATCATCACCCGCTTGAATACCATTAATATTATAGCGTCGATATTCCGCTTTGATCGGCCCTTCCAAGCCAAATACCACACAGGATGCTACCGTGGCCTCCCCCATCGTATGGCTAATATCAAAACATTCCATCCGCGCGGGAGGTGAATCTAAACCTAGCGTTGTTTGCAAAGCTAATAAGCGCTGGCGCATCCCTGCTTTGGAGGCTAGCTGCATTTGCAAAGATTGCTCAGCATTACGGGCGGCCATCTCTACCCATTTACTGCGCTCACCCCGCTGAGGTTGGCGAATCACTACCTTACGTTCTTGCTTCAGTGTGAGCATATCCTCAAGTATGGCCTGTTCTGCGGGTAGTTCTGAAACTAGAATTTCTCCGGGTGCTTCATGATTCAAATAATATTGAGCGAGAAAACTTGCAAGAATTTCGTCCGTGTTGACTTCATCATCCGGTAATTCAGGAAAAAAATTACGGTTTCCTAAATTATGCCCATTGCGAATCGTAAAAACTTGCACACTGGCTAACCCCGCCTCCGTGGCAATCGCCACCACATCGACATTACCTGTGGTACCTGTGACATATTGTTGCTGAGAGATATGGCGCAAACTTTCAATTAAATCGCGCTGCTCGGCTGCCCTTTCAAAGTTTAAGGTTGCCGCAGAATGCTCCATTTTGACGACCAAGTCCTCAATCACCGCTTGCGTTTGACCTTGCAGAAATTGCACCGCATGACGAATCGCTTGGGTATATTCATCTTTGTCGATTAAACCCACACAAGGTGCACTACAGCGTTTAATTTGATACTCCAAACAAGGACGTGAGCGATTTGCAAAATAACTATCTTCACATTGACGCGCTTTAAATAAGCGCTTCATGAGATGCAAAGTTTGGCTCACTGCCCCCGAACTAGGATAAGGGCCAAAATACTGCCCCGGCTCTTTACGCGAGCCGCGATAAAATTGAATACGCGGGTAGTCATGCTTAGAGATATGGATATAGGGATAACCCTTCCCGTCCTTGAGACGAATATTGTAATGCGGTGCATGTTGCTTAATCAGATTACTTTCTAGCAACAAAGCTTCCGCCTCGGTATTGGTGATCGTTACCTCAACCCGCTGGATCTGCTGCACCATTGCATAAATACGCGAATTGGCTACTTTCGAACGGAAGTAACTGGAGACCCGATTTTTCAGATCCTTGGCTTTGCCTACATAAAGAATCTCTTCATTTTTGCCAAGCATACGATACACACCGGGCTTGTGAGGCACAGTCTTCAGGAAGTCTTGAAAATCAAAGGTATTGGGGGTTTGCATGTGGCTATTTTGCCACAAGTGAGCTAAAAATGGGAAAGAGTCTGATTTGATAGCGAACGCTTACAGCGATAAAGAAACAACTAGAGAACCAAGATGACAGAAATCCTTGTTGCTGAATTAAAAGATGCCGAAGAAATCATTAACTTACAACGACTTGCTTATCAATCTGAGGCAAAGCTCTATAATAATTGGTCTTTGCCCGCCCTAACACAGACGATTGATAGTCTCAATCAGGAGTTTGAAAACTCACTCATTCTTAAAGCGGTGATAAACAATACAATCATTGGCTCGGTAAGGGCTAAGATAGAAGATAAAGTTTGTAAAATTGGCCGTCTCATTGTTCACCCGGCCTTTCAAAAACAAGGGATTGGCTCTAACTTACTCCAGTCTATTGAACATTTTTTTGAAAATGAGCCTAAAATAAAGTCCTTCGAATTATTTACTGGCAATAAAAGCCTAAGTAATATTAGGCTTTATGAAAAACATGGTTATGTTATTTCACATACCCAACCCCTCTCTGAAATGATCACGCTTAGTTTTTTGATTAAACCTAAGAGGTGATCATCAGCTCACTCCCTCAAATTTATTACACCCTTGTATAAATACATAGAGCTGTCTCTTTCAAATAGAGGCAACTAGGTATCCAATACTTTAATTTTCTTAGTTTTGCTAAGTACTCTCTAGACTTCAGGCTTTCTGGACACAGTTCATTTGATTTTTTCCACCATTTATCTTTTACAATCAGAAAAAAGACTAGCTGTAGCCTATCTTAATAAAAAATATAAGGAACTCCTGGCAAGTGATAAAAAAAATCAATTTATATTTTTGGCTGTGCCTCACTACTTCCTATTCACTCAATGCTTTTGCTGGAGAAACATCAGCAGTCGAGACTCCGTTAATCTTCGAAGACTTAGAGCTAGAACTAGCTCAAATCCCAGAAAAAAATGGAGCAGGTTTCAACCGAGCAGCACAATTCAGTCATAATAACCAATTATTTGCTTTATTTCAGCTTTATGAAAATGATTTAGGAACGATTAGAGTTTGGGATACAAGAACTGGTCAACTTAAATATAAAACAGTTATTGATAATTACCAAGATGCTGCTGAAGGTGGAAGTGGTTTCTTAGACTTAAAATTTTCTCCTGATGATGAAATGCTGATTATTACAGGCATGGTAGGCTCGCCCTTGATCACTTGGGAATTTAATAAAAACACTAAAGCTCAAAGCTCATGCGCAAGTTACATGGGAGTTGAAAACGTAGATATCAGCCCAGATAATAAAATCTATTTAGCCTATACGGTAGACAACGAGCTTTCTTTATGTCAACCCAATCAAACCCATGAGCTCTTAAACTATAAGACTTGGATGCCTGAAGAGTGGTGGGGAGCTAATACACAGGTTTTGTATAAAAATAAATTACTAACTATTTACAACTATCGTACTGAAACAACACCGATACATCAAGCTCAGACCCAACCCAAGCAAAAAACCCTTGATTGGCTGGATGTCTGGAATCTTAATTTCACCTCTAAAGCTGAACGCTTGATAACTCATACTGATACGCAAAATAAAGATTTTTTTCTCGTAGAGTCATTCTCTGATAAAACAGTTATTAATCAATGGGACTACACTACTAAACAACTAATTCAACAAACTTCATTTAATAATATTCAAGCTCACTCAATTTATGCCTCTGATCTATATCTACTCCTACGAGCTGGTTATCAATTTAGTTTAATTCATCGAAATAAGGAGCATTTAACCTTAGTTTGGAGCAAAGATCTTCGTTCTATTTATCAAGACTTTAATCAGCCCACTGAAGAAAACATGGATCCCTATGCAATTAAATTCAGTGTAGATCATCAATCAATAATTTTTTATAATCAAAACTACCAAAGTTTCAAAGCCACCCAACCATTATCACCTGTGATATTAGTAGATACCAAAACAGGTAGAATCAAAGCCTATCCCCCGGTGGAAACCAAGGATCGGATTTTAGTCGACACACAGGCTAGATATTTTCTAAAAGACCAATATCCTTTATGTATTGAAGAGAAAACAACACTTTATAAGCTATTAAACCATCAACAAAATCTTGAAATTCAAGGAGAGGTACTCGCAATGAGTGCAGATGGTAATATTCTAGCGACCTGCCTACACAATACGCTAAGCCTACAGTTTTTTAATGCACCACCATCTTCGAAAATAAATTAATCACCAATACACCCGCAATAATTAGCCCCATCCCAAGCACAGCGGGTAAATCCAAGCGCTCATGGTAAAAGACTACGCCGACTAAACTAATCAATACAATCCCAAGCCCTGACCAAATCGCATAGGTAATCCCCAAAGGAATCGTGCGCAAAGCCAAAGTCATGAAATAAAACGCACTGCCATAAGCAGCAATCATAATGAGCGTCGGCCAAAGCTTCGTAAACTCTGCCGAATTTCTTAAAGCACTCGTTGCGACGACTTCCGATAAAATGGCAAGCGCTAAATAAAAATAAGCCATAAAACCTCCATTAATACCGTAGATAGGCTTGGCGTTGTTCTAGCCATGCTTGCTCATCAATCGTTGTTAAATGCTCTAAATCTGCCACAGAGGCGGCTGGATCATCCACCCATTCACGCAATAAAGATGAACCATTAATAACATCAATGGCCAGTTTATCCCGCTCATATTCATAGGGAAAATCCCGCCACAGTGGATAATCCGTTTGCAATAAACGTAAAGCTTTAAAGGCTAAGGCCTGAATACGCCAAGGTTTAAACCGCTGATGCTGATAGCTTGGATCGTCCACATGAATCTGCACGCCCGCACAGAGTTTACCTACATGCTTATGGAAAGTCGGTTCAAACCAGCACTCACGCAAGCGGCAACCCTGTAGCCATTCAGGTGCTAGCTCATACATCCGCGTCAAGAGCACTTTCATATCGATATCAGGCGCACCAAATAACTCTAAGGGTCGAGTGGTACCGCGCCCTTCTGATAAAGTGGTTCCCTCTAACATCACCGTACCCGCATAGCAACGCGCCATACTGAGATTAGGCGCATTGGGACTAGGATTAATCCAAGTACGCTCCCCTAAAGGCCAACCAAAACCTGCACCTAACTCCGGCTGCCAACCTTGCATACGGATCACTTGGTAATCAACATGGAGCTTTAACTCATCAATAAACCACTGTCCAAGCTCCCCCATCGTTAATCCATGCCGCATTGGCATAGGCGCTGCCCCGACAAAACTTTCCCAGCCTTTACGCAAACTCAAACCCTCAACCGGCCGTCCGGCTGGATTGGGGCGGTCGAGCACCCAAACCGCTTTTCCCGTTTGCGCAGCTGCCTCTAAGACATAGGCTAAAGTGGTAATAAAAGTATAAATCCGACAACCTAAATCCTGTAAATCGACCAATAAGACATCAAACGTATCCAGCATTGCAGTTGTCGGGCGACGCACTTCACCATAGAGGCTAAACACAGGAATCTGATATTGAGGATCAATAAAATCCGGCGATTCCATCATATTGTCTTGCTTATCACCCTTCAGACCATGCTGTGGGCCCAATGCAGCGGTTAAATTAATATCATCAAGTGCGGCCAAAGCATCTAAAGTATGCGTCAAATCGGCAGTAACGGAGGCAGGATGGGCGAGCAGAGCCACTCGCTGGCCGTGTAAAGCCGCTCTTAATTTAGGTTCTGTAAGAAAACGATCAATTCCAAACTGCATCACAGCCTCATCACTTAGCCCTTAAATCAGGCGCGTACTTTACAAGGAATAAGATCTAAAGCCTAGCGAGCATTCATCGACTGTGTTTAGATAAACACCTCACCCAGAAACCGTCACATATAGGATTAATCGAATGGACGAAACCCAAGCTCTACAACCTAAAGGCCACTTATTACTCCGTACCGTCGCCATGCCCGCTGATACCAATCCTAATGGCGATATTTTTGGGGGATGGATTATGGCACAGATGGATATTTCCGGTGGCATTATGGCTAAAGAACTGGCTCAAGGCCGGGTGGCTACCATTGCGGTGAATGCCATGAAATTCATTCGCCCCGTCAAGGTCGGCGATGTCGTGGCTTGCTATGGCTCTCTTGTTCATACTGGCACCACCTCTCTTACGATTCATCTCCAAACTTGGGTCAAACCTGCTTGGCGTGATCCAGCCTCGGGTTTATTCCAAGTAACCGAAGCCGATTTTGTTTATGTGGCGATTGATGAACAAGGGAAGAAGCGAGCCTTGCAAAAAACAACTCAATAGGCTTGAGCCGCTGTTTATGCCAATACTCAGTGAATGGCGGGATGTCCACAGATCACTTGAACTGATGACTAAAAACCCTGAAGATGAAATCGTGTAGTGAGTTTTAAATCCTTTATCTAGGAGTCTGTGCGATGAGTGCCTTATCGAAGTCATCTTATATATCCCCAGAAGAATATTTATTAGGGGAAAACGACCGCCCAGATGGGAAGAAATACGAGTATGTGAATGGGCAAATTTACGCAATGGCAGGGGCAAGTCGGGGGCATAATTTGCTGGCAGGGAATTGTTTCCTTGCGTTAGCCCTGCATCTACGCGGTAGTCGTTGCCAAGTATTTCAATCGGATATGAAGGTTGAAATTCAAACACTTAATGATACTCGCTATTACTACCCTGATGTACAGGTGAGCTGTGAAGATGAAACAGCATCGCATTTTAATCAATCACCGTGCTTGGTAATCGAAATATTATCAGGCAGTACCGCACGTAAAGACCGCACAGAGAAACTAGCAGGCTATCGGATGATTCCGACCTTACAAGAATACGTGCTGTGCTCGCAGGATACGCCTTATGTGGAGGTTTATCGCCGTAGTACTGAATGGTTCAAGGAAATTTACACTGAAGGAAAAACTTTCACACTAATGTCTGTTGGCTTAGAAATGGTAGTGGATGATCTTTACACTTTTTTACGGTGATAGCGAATTGCTCCGCTGTCACCGCCTTTGGCAGCAGTTAGCCACTTTTCTATAACTAGTTCAGGTACTTACACCTTCCGTCTCCCCACAAACCATCCATACCCACTCACCACCACCAAGCCTAGCAATACCATGCTCGCACCTGCGATAAAATGTGGCTCTAAGGACTCGTTGAGCAGTAATACACCGAATAAATCACCAAATAAAGGCGT
>JBJOOT010000136.1:0-9803 GCA_046051185.1 Pseudomonadota bacterium
TAGTCTTCTGCAGCTAAGGACTTATCTTTAGCTTCACCTTTTTTCACAACTGCTGCTGCAGAATCATTTTCGGTGGGTACAGCAGGGGTTGCTGGCGCTGTACTATTAGGCGATTCCGGTGCTGATTCATCAGGTTTAGCGGGCGTTGCCGTTTCTTCAGGTTTCTTATTGGGGTTACTTAAATGTCTGTTGAAATCTGCTTCCGATAAAGGTGCAATTTCTTCCTCGGTCGCTTGATCATCTGCCGTGACTTTTAAAGGTTTAACATCAATATCAGGTTTAATCCCTTCTGCTTGAATGGAACGTCCTGCAGGAGTGAAATAACGTGCAGTGGTTAATTTTAATGCCGTTTTTTCATCTAAAGGTAAGACTGTTTGCACAGAGCCTTTACCGAAGGTTTTTTGCCCAACAATTAAAGCCCGCTGATGATCTTGTAATGCACCTGCAACGATTTCTGAGGCAGAGGCCGAGCCTTGGTTAACAAGGACTACAATCGGTGCTCCATCTAATTCATCCCCAGTGGTTGCGGTGTATTCCATTTTCGCATCTTCAACACGACCTTCGGTATAAACAATTTTGCCATTGTTTAAGAAGGCATCAGAAACACCCACCGCCGCATTTAATACACCACCAGGATTATTTCTTAAATCTAACACAATACCCCGTAGATTTTGTTTATTTTCGGCTTTTAATTTATTGATCGCCTCTAATAAAGCATCAGTGGTCTTGGCTTGGAAGCTAGAAATCCGCACATAACCATAGCCGGGTTCTAGCATACGGCTTTTTACGCTCTGAACTTTAATGACATCGCGGGTTAAGGTGACTTTAAAAGGCTTATCTTTGCCTTCGCGTACAATTAATAAATCAATTTTCGTACCGGGTTTGCCACGCATTAATTTGACGGCATCGTTTAGCGTGAGGCCTTTTACAGGGGCTTCATCAAGACGAATGATAAGATCACCGGCCATTAAACCAGCCTTTTGGGCGGGTGTATCGTCAATAGGCGCAATCACTTTGACGAAGCCATCTTCCATACCCACTTCAATGCCTAAGCCACCAAATTCGCCACTTGTGCCAACTTGAAGCTCTTTGAAGGATTCTTCATCTAAATAATCTGAATGAGGATCAAGGCCGGTCAACATGCCACGAATAGCATTATTGATCATTTCTTTGCTATCGGGCGTTTCTACATAATCTTGTTTAACCCGTGCATAGACTTCGGTGAATTTTTGTAACTGCTCAAGCGGTAACTCAGTATCATCTGGGGTTTGTTTAAAAGCAAACACATTGAGGCTTAAGCTCGCGGTGACGCCGACTAAAGCGCCTGCGAGCACACCGACTGCAAGGCGATGATTGGGATGCATGCTATTCTTCTCCAAGCTTAATGAAGCCGTTTTCTTTAAATATATATTGTGCATTAGCCCCGGAATCGAGCAATTTAACCCTGATCGAGAGGCACTGATTTCAGGTAAGTGCAGGCTAATTCTAGCGTATTAGCGTAACCATTGCGCAGGATTTTGTAGCGCTCTACCGCGACGCACTTCAAAGTAGAGTGCATCTTGCTCTTGGCCGCCCGAACTGCCTACTGCTGCAATGACATCACCCGCATTTACCTCCTCGCCCACTTGTTTATAGTTAGCGCGGTTATAGGCATACAATGTCATATAGTTGCGATCATGTTCAATAATTGTTAAAAAACCGTAACCATCCATTTGCCCTACATAAGCAATTTTGCCGCGTGCGACCGCACGTACTTTAGAGCCACCTTGGGCTGCAATCACCATGCCTTGCCAATTTTGCTTTTCATTCCGCTGGCTGCCATAGGCATGCAAGACTTGTCCTTTTACGGGTGCAGGTAAGCGTCCTTTTAAAGTTGAAAAGGCTTTATTAGAGCTAAAATCACTGCTGAGTTCTTCAGTGGAGGGTTTAGTCGGTTTTTGTGCTAATTCAGTCATCGCTGGCGCTGCGGCTTGAGCGGCGGGGGGGGCAGCAGCAATCGTCGCTTGAGCTGCTTGCGTAGGCTTAGTCTCAGCGGGTTTAGTTTCAGCAGGCTCAGTTGATGTGCTCGGGTCTTGTTCAGCACGAGCGGCTAATTCATCAAATTTAGTCTGTAATTTAGCTTCTTGAATGCGTAGCCGTTCCACTTGATTTTGTTTAATGCGAATTTCATTATTTAAACGCTGCAATATCTCTTCACGTAAAGCAATGGTACTTTGGAGCGCTTTCTTTTGTCCTGTTAAGCTGGACTCTAATTCGGTCAGTTGTAAGCGATCCTTTTCCATCTGATGGGTTAGGCTACGAATTTTTTCAATCGAGGTATTAATCGTCGTGATTTTAGTACTGCGATGCTCATTCAAATACTCAAAATAGCGTAAGGTACGACTAATATCCGAGGGGTTATCTTGGCGTAAGAGTAAGCGTAGATAGGATTGATCACCAGCTGTATACATAGCCACCAATTGCTGTGCTAACGCCGCTCGTTGAGTTTCGACCTCCGCCTCTAGGCTTTCTTTTTGCTTATTAGCGGTTTGCAAACGATTGAGTAAGGTTTCAATTTTTTGCTCATTGGTATAAATCGTTTTATCAATATCGCTGATCTTTTTCTCCATCTGATTGACTTCATCATGCATCGTTTCAGATTGTTGTTGCTGATGATCAATTTGTGTCGTGAGACGGTCGATCTCACGAGTGACTGCAGTGCTTTCAAGGCTTTGCCCCCAACTGCTGGTCGCGACTAAAAAGAGTAGAGTACAGCTTAAGGCTGAACTGAGTTTATCCTGAGCTAGCAAATGGAGCGCTTGGGGGTTCATGGTTTAAATATAATGAGCAGTTAAATGGCTTAAGTCCCAGCTTAAGTTGATACGAATTGATCATAGGTAGCTCTTTTCTGCTTGTCCAGCCTTGAATCAACCAGCGCTTTTGAGTATATGATTCTATTTGTGTATGCTAATATACAAATTATTAGGGCACTTTAATAGTCGCTGCTAAACCTTAAGAATTTAGTTGCTATCGCCTCAGATGGGTGGGTCAATTTATGCAAGTGGAACTAAGAGAACATATCAGTTTGGACAATAGTTGTGATATTACTAGCCCCATGCTAGCCCGTGATGAGGATATAGATCGTGCTTCGCGCTCTTTAAAGGCTATCTCTCATCCATTGCGCCTAAAAATTCTATGTGTTTTGGGTAACCAAGAAGTCAATGTACAGGATATTGTGGACAGTGTAGGCACTTCACAAAGCAATATTTCCCAACATTTAGCGATCCTGCGTGATAAAGGGATCCTCACTTCCCGCAAAGATGCGAATCGCGTCTATTATAAAGTGGGGGATTACCGTACTTTGCGCCTGATCAGTATGATGCAAGAAGTCTTCTGTCCTTCTCATTAAGCACACTGATAAACTTAAGCGAATTGCGCAAAGCTCTTTACCCTTTGCGCACATCTGTATATCTTAAGCTCCACTTTCTGGAGGGTTTCAATTGAACGAATATATGGCATTTGTCCAGAACCATTCTTTATTGGTGATGGGCTTTGTGGGTGTGTTAGGACTGATTATCTGGACTGAGTTTAATCGCATGACCCGCAAATATAAGCAAGTGGATGTGACTCAAGCGGTCAAGTTAATGAATCATGATGATTCAATGGTCTTAGATGTGCGCGAAGACAATGAAGTGCGTGAAGGCAAGATTCAAGGGGCTAAGCATATTCCCTTAGGACAATTGAATAACCGAATGGCAGAGCTTGAAAAAAGTAAAGAAAAGCCTATTTTGGTGTATTGTCGCTCAGGAAATCGTTCCTCGCATGCGTGTGCCACTTTAACTAAGCATGGTTTTGCGAATGTAGCAAATCTCACCGGCGGTTTTACGGCTTGGCAGTCGGCTAATTTACCGGTTGTGAAGAGATAGCTGTGATGCCTCTGGTTAAGCTCTATGGGACGCGGTTTTGCCCTTATTGTGTGCGAGCGCGTTTATTGTTGAGTAAAAAGCAAATAGAGTTTGAGGATTTGCCCGTCGGTAGTACGGGTATTTCGTGGAGCGAGTTAGAGCAGATGACAGGGCGTGATACAGTTCCTCAGATCTATATTGGGGAGCTGCATGTCGGGGGCTATGATGATTTAGCAGCATTAAATCGTTCTGGCGAACTGGATAAATTATTAGGGTTGGTGTGATTATGCATATTGTTTGCCCGCATTGCCATAAGACAAATCGTGTACCCACAGAAAAGTTAGGGAGTGATCCCCATTGTGGTGCTTGTAGCAAGTCTTTATTCACAGGACAGCCTGTGGAGTTTAATTTCACTAGCTTGCAACGTCATATTCAAAAAAGTGAATTACCTTTGTTGGTCGATTTCTGGGCGCCTTGGTGTGGGCCTTGTCGGGCGATGGCACCCGCATTTGCTGAGGCAGCGGCTAGATTAGAACCTAAAATTCGGTTCGCTAAAGTCAATACGGAAGATGATCAACAAGCGGGCATGATCTATGGCATTCGTAGTATCCCCACTATGGTATTATTTAGTGGTGGGCAAGAGCTTGCGCGGGTGTCTGGGGCTATGAATTCGCAACAAATTCAAAACTGGGTTCAGCAAAATCTGGCCTAAACCTGAGTGGCATTAACCAACAGTATTCGTATTTTAAGGAGTCAAAGTCTGTCATGGCCGAGCAAAATAACCAACAAGAACCGCAGTTCATTATCCAACGTATTTATGTTAAGGATGTGTCTTTCGAAGCACCTAACTCCCCACAAGTCTTCACTGAAGAGTGGAATCCAGATACTAATTTGGATTTGAATACTAATGTGAATGTCTTGGCAAATAGTAACTATGAAGTTGAATTAGCTTTAACTATTACCGTCAGCAGTAATAGTAAAACCGCTTTTTTAGTCGAAGTAAAACAAGCGGGGGTTTTCTTTATTAGTGGTTATAGCCAAGAGCAGTTGAATCACTTATTAGCGGCATATTGCCCGAATACTTTATTCCCGTATGCACGGGAAGTGATTGCGGGGATGGTGTCTAAAGGCAGTTTCCCTGAAATGCATTTATCACCGATTAATTTTGATGCACTTTATGCTAAGCGTCTACAGGAGCAAGCTGCTGCCTCCACGACGACGACTGATGCAGTGATTGCGTAGTGAAGGCTGATTTGCATTCAATTGCAGTGTATGGCGCAGGCTCTTGGGGGACTGCGCTCGCTTTGCAGTTGGCGCGAAATGGCAATGCAGTAAGGCTTTGGGATATTGATGCTGAGCATATTCGCCAAATCCAGCAAGAGCGAGTGAATACTCGTTATCTACCAACGATAAGCTTTCCCGATAATCTACAGCCTGAGGCAGCATTGGCGCAGGTGGCGAAATCGGCTGATTGGCATTTAGTAGTAGTGCCCAGTCATGGTTTTCGTGGTTTACTCTTGCAATTCAAGGATTTAATTCCAAATACGGCCAGTATTTGCTGGGCCACTAAAGGCTTAGAGCTAAATACGGGCAAATTGTTGCATGAAGTCATGAATGAAGCTTTGCCGGATTTTAGTCAGTATGCCGTGGTTTCAGGGCCAACTTTTGCTTTAGAAGTCGCGAAAGGTTTACCAACCGCGATGACCGTAGCTGCGACTCAGCCAGTATTAGCTCAGCAGATCGCGGAGGCTTTTCATGGTAAAAACTATCGCGTTTATACCAGTGATGACATTATAGGCGTTGAACTGGGTGGTGCGGTAAAAAATGTCTTAGCGATTGCAGCCGGTATTGCTGATGGCTTGGGCTTTGGAGCGAATGCACGCGCGGCTTTAATTACGCGTGGTTTGGCGGAAATGATGCGTTTAAGCCTGCATTTACAGGCCAAGCCAGAAACCTTAATGGGCTTAGCGGGTTTAGGGGATTTAGTCTTAACCTGTACCGATGATCAGTCGCGTAATCGCCGCTTAGGTTTAGCCTTGGGGCAAGGTAAAGATTTGCAGACCGCTTTAACTGAAATCGGCCAAGCAGTCGAAGGGGCTAAATCAGCGCATTCTATTGGTAAGTTGGCTGAGCGTGCGGGTGTCGAAATGCCGATTTGTCGGCAAGTCACACGTATTCTGTATGAGGGTTTACCGCCCCGCCAAGCGGTGCAAGAGCTGATTAGCCGTGATTTAAAAGCTGAATTCTGAGGTGGTTATGTCAACAGCAGTGCGTTCTCTTGGGGTGATCATGGACCCTATCGCAAGCATCCAGATTAAAAAAGATAGCACGTTTGCGATGATGTTAGAGGCGCAACGGCGGGGTTGGACGCTGTTTTATATGCTGCAAGATAGCCTCTTTGCTGATAATGGTGTGACCTTTGCGCGGATGCAGCCCGTTCAGGTTCAAGATGATCCTAAGCAGTGGTTCAGTTTAGGAGAGCCTATAACTCAAGAGCTGCATAAGCTTGATTGTGTGCTGATGCGTAAAGATCCTCCATTTAATATGGAATATATCTATACCACTTATTTATTGGAGTTGGCTCAGCGCCAAGGTTTACTCGTTGTCAATCGCCCTGAAAGTATTCGAGCGGCTAATGAAAAGCTTTTTACTGCTTGGTTTCCTGAGTTTTGCCCAGCCACCCGTGTGACTCGGGATATGCAGCGGATTCGGGAGTTTTTGGCAGAGCAGGGGCATATTGTGGTGAAGCCGTTGGATGGCATGGGCGGCTCTATGATTTTTCAGATACATCAAGATGATCCAAATCGCAGCGTGATTTTAGAAACCATCACGGATTATGGTCGGCGGACAGTGATGGCTCAGCGCTTTTTGCCGGAATTCAAGCAAGGGGATAAGCGTATTTTGGTGATTGATGGAGTTCCGTTTCCTTATGGTCTAGCACGGATTCCGGCCGCCGGTGAAAGTCGTGGCAATTTAGCCGCCGGTGCGACAGGTATTGGTTCAGCCTTAACGGTGCGCGAGCAGGAAATTTGTGCCGCCATCGGCCCTATTTTAAAAGAGATGGGTTTATTATTTGTGGGTTTAGATGTGATTGGTGATTATGTGACGGAGATCAATGTCACTAGCCCAACTTGTATTCGGGAATTAGATACCATCTATCATGCTAATATCGCCGCTTTGTTATTCACGGCGATAGAGCAACGCTTAGCGGCCTAAACTATTAGCTACTTAGCTACAAGCGTTTAAGCACATTACCTATTAGGCTTTAGTGATGATTAATCATCGCTAACAATTCATCTTTTAAGTGCAAACGCTGTTTCTTTAAACTTTCAATGACTTCATCCGATGGAGTTTCAATTTCTTGCTGAATGCGATGAAGTTGATGTTCCACATCATCGTATTCATTAAACAAACGCGCAAAATGATGATTTTCCAATTTTAACTGATGAATACGTTCTTTATGTTCTGGAAATTCATGCAGTAAATCGTGTGACTCGCCAAACATTATTTATATCTCCTGTGTGTAAATCATTTATACAAACTCAACGATACCATATTGCTCAAACGATAGCCTGAGAAAAGTCAAGCTTCGTTTGGCCTAGTATCATGCCTAGAGCCTGTTTAGAATGCGGTATTTTACATGGAATGCAATAAACTATGAAAGCACGGGTTAAATGGTTAGACCACATGAGTTTTGTGGGTGAATCGGGCAGTGGTCATTCGGTTGTGATGGATGGTGCACCTGAGGCGGGCGGGCGTAATTTAGGTGTTAGGCCGATGGAAATGTTGCTCTTGGGTTTAGGCGGCTGTTCTTCTTTCGATGTGGTAATGATTTTACAAAAGTCGCGCCAAGCTATTAGTGATTGTGAGGTGCTATTAGAGGCTGAGCGTGCAACCGAAGATCCTAAAGTTTTTACCCGCATTCATCTGCACTTCATTGTGAAAGGCCATAATCTGTCCGCTGAAAAAGTGGGGCGCGCCGTAAAATTGTCCGCTGAAAAATATTGCTCTGCTTCGATGATGTTAGGTAAAACAGCTGAAATTACGCATGATTTTGAGCTGGTTGACGGCTAGTTTTCGCGAAAAAACGTGCATATTACCTAAATTAACTTGCGCTGTGCTCTTGAGTTCTGCATAGTTCGCAATTTCAGGGGTAGAGGAAAAGATAGTCATCTCTCATGGGGGGTAGTGGCTAATAACTATTGTTATTGTTTGATCGGATTTTAATTGATTTGGCTCGACTCCAAAAAATCTGTCTATACTCAAATGATCAACAATTTTATTGGAGCATTACTAAGGTATTACCAGTATATAACAAGGATGACTGTCAAACTGGGCTGAATGAGGGTAGCGTACTGATAAAGAATTTTAGTAAGTATTAATATTTTAATAACGAACTAATTTCACTCAAAAATACTGAATTTTTGACTTTTTATGGAAATAAATTTCAGATTTTGTTAGTTTGATTTCCGAGGAAGTCAGTAGGTTTGAGTATGTATCGGGATTGGTACATAGTCCTGAGTGAAATGGATTTCGATGATCATTGTATCCGAGGGAATTCATGAATAAGAGTAGTCTTAGGGGAGTGTCGGTTTGTTCTTTGGGGTTATCGGCGGCTATCTTAGGTGGTTGTGCCGCAACACCCGAAACGATGAAACCGACTATCCAATCAGCCGTTGCTAATAGTAACCATACCACTTACGTCGTTAAAAAAGCTTCAATCCGCAATTACAGTTCAAGCAACTATAAGCATAACGTTCAACGCGAGGTCAATCGGCAAGCCCGCCGTCAAATTCAAGCCTATCAAAGCACCGATACCGTCAGCCGTAAAACGGCCGCTGTAGGCTTAACACGCGAACAATACCAAGCTCGTTTTGAGGCAGAAAAAGCCGCTCGTGCAGCTGAAGCATTGCGTATCCAGCAAGCGAAAGCTGCAGCAGAAGAGCGCCAGCGTATTGCTAGAGAAAATGCCATTCGCGAAGAATATGCGCAAAAATGGGAAGCCAATAAAGCCGCTATCAAAGTACGTCAAGCGAAAGCTAAAGCAAGACGCGCTCGCCAGCAAGCCGAAGCACAGGTGAAACAAGAACGTGCGCAGGTAATGGTGAAAAAGGTTGAGAATGTAATTCGCACAGCCTCAAGCCAAATCGGAACACCTTATGTTTGGGGTGGTAAAACGCCAGGTAAAGGTTTCGATTGCAGTGGCTTAGTGCAGCATTCGCTTGCACAAGGTGCTAATGTCCGAGTTCCACGTACAGCCGCTGAGCAATATGCCGCTTCTGTTAAAGTATCAAGTGGTAGTGCAAGTCGTGGCGATTTAGTGTTCTTTAGAACCCGTGGTAATGGTGTTAGCCATGTAGGCATTTATTTAGGTAATGGGAAGTTCTTACACGCTCCACGTAAGGGCAAGACCGTTACCGTTAGTACCATTAGTGGTTATTGGCAAGATCGTTTAATCGGTTTTGGTCGTATTCCAGGTGCATGCAAATTGCCAGTGCCGATGGTGTAACGACTTAAAGATTCAGCGAACTCCGCTCAGTTAAACTAAACCTAAAGGCCGCTATGTATTGCGGCCTTTTAGTTTTTAGCCAAACCTTGCTTATTCATTTAATCGTTTTAGTGATTTAATAAATTAATAAGAATAAGTCCCTGTCGTTTGTGGACTAGTGGAAGTATCACTAGACTGTGGTGGCTGATTGGGGCTTATGCTTGGCTGAGCCGGAGGGGGATTGCTGATGGCTGCAGAGGATTCATGGGTGGGGCTAGTATCTGTCTGACTTGCCTCTGCTGGATTGGTATCTGTAGGGTGAGTCGTTGTCGGTTGTTCAATGGCTGGGCGGTTTACCATTAAAGTAAAAAAACCAATGGCTGCAAGTGTATAAAGCGTACTAGATAGGCTCATGATGATTTCCTTGTTAA
>JBJOOT010000137.1:0-9782 GCA_046051185.1 Pseudomonadota bacterium
CAATGGTCTGGCGGGGGGCTTTACCATCAATAATCTCACCCTCGGCCACAATAATCCCAACTCCTGTACCACGAGCGACCGTTTGATCTAAATTGGCCAGATAAGTCTCATAATTAATTTGCCGAAAAGTATGGTTTTCAAGATCTTCCGCGCCCGCTTGAATAAACTCTTCACGGACTTGCTGAATATCCTTCAAGCCCGTTACTAAGCCCTGCTCCAATGACATCTTGGCTAAATCCCCACCCGCTGCTTCTAAAGGCTCAGGTAAGGCATTGATCAATTGCATAATTTTGCCTTTGGGTAATTCGCGGGCTTGTTCAATTTCAGTAGTGACCAATGACCACAAATCATCTAGCAGATAAGCCGTAGCCTCTAAGCTAGCCGTCGAGGGGGCTTTATCCGTGAATTGCTCAGCCATATTTTTATAAGGGCCGGTACGCACTACATGGACTTTCACCCCTGCTTTTTCTAAGGCTTCAGCATAATAACTACTATCGCCCCCTAAACCATCCAGTATCACCATACCCGCTGGATCGAGTAAGACTTCATTTGCCTGTGCCGCTAGGAAATATTGTGCTTGCGAATATTGGCTCGCCCAAGCAATGATGGGCTTACCAGAGCCTTTAAAACCCTGTAAACCGGCAGCAAGCTCACGTAAAGACGCTAAACCGCCACCGGCGAAATTATCAAGTTTTAATAAAATACGACTAATACTCGAATCAGCTGCTGCGGCCTTTAAAACCGCTAATACATCACGTAATTGGACTTCATTACTCAACTCACTCCCTGCTGCTAAGGATAATAGTGAATCATCCGGTGTACTTTTTTCTTCAACGAGTTGGCCATTTAAATCAAGTACTAAAGCTGTTTTCTCTTTGAGAACGAGATGGTCGCTCCCTGTGCAGGCTCTCAGTAATAAAGCAAAGAAGACAATTAAAATCACTAAAGTAAGTAGATTGAAAACCCAGCCGCGAATAGCGCTGAGCCAACGCCCTAGACCACTAAAAAAACGCCCAAGAAACCCTCGGCTTGGGCGTTGTGCTACCTGAACCTGCATTTTTAGGTATTCCGTTTATTAAAATAAACTTGGATTTTAGCCTAGCTTGAGGCTAGAAGCTCAATAGTGTTGAAAAAATTCAGGAGCTCTCTGCCAATTTACGAATACGGCTATCAACTTCACCCCGATCAATGTAATAACCTAATAGCTGCCGCTGCCCAGTATTAGGGTTGAATGCAGTTCGACCATGTAATACCCGTCGATTATCAAAGACCACCATTTCTCCAGCATTAAGCTTAAGCTGAATCATGTATTTTGGATCCCGTAAGCGCCGCATCAACCATTGGTATGCTTGGTAAAATGCTAACATCGAATCCTCCTCCATATCCGGTATATCGGCTAGATGCGCATTTAGCAAAAACTCCTGTAACTCTCCCTTATCATTTAAGCGAATCAAGGGATGGCGATGGCGAATATCATAATCCTGATCATGAAAACGGCTTGGAATTATGGTATTGAGTAAGGTTGCAAATACAGCAGGCTCTTGCTCACGTAAATCAGTACAAACTTGAAAGGCATCGGCAAAAATGGAATCGCCACCTTGCGCTTGATTGCGGTAGCAATGCAGAAATTGATAACCTGGCACTAATTCTTGATTAGTCAAGTCAATATGCAAGGGTAAAGCCAAAGCGGTATAAGCAAGATTGTTAGGATCTGGTTTACTCATAACCTCAAACCAACGCCCAAAATTGGTTTCACGTTTAAAACCAATTAAATCCCCGAAGGCAAATCCTGCCTTTGGGTCATCCGCTAGCTCATTGATAATCACTAGCCCATATCGTTTCAAGGCCTGCAAAAATGTATATAGGGTTTGTGTAGAGGTCTGGCAATCTGCAGCCCTAAACCGGGGTAACTGGTCAATAAAAGCACTACCCCAGTAAATACGTGGAATATCGGCCGCATCAGCCCGTCGTTGCCCAAGACGATGCTGATAAAGCCAAATACTGCTATACAAAGAGGGAACCGATTTATCTGGCCATTGTATCTGTAACTGCTCGGCACTCGCTTGGTAATTGACAGGGGCGATGGTCAAGTCAATTTGCGCCAAATCAGAGGTACGCTCTTGGGTGGCAGCATGTAAATCGGAAGGATCATTATCGCGTAGAAAAATAGCAGGGAAACGTGCCTGTGCACCGTTATCCCAAATCACGACAAAACTAGGCGCTGAAAAATGTACAACTTGAATGTGCATGGCGGTTGTCCTACTTGTGATTGTAAAAAGGGAAATAACAACTCAAACCACGGCATCAGGCGGGGGATACCAACACATAGCTTTATGATAAGGCGGAAAACAGTGCACTCTATATCCTCAAGATAAAATACATACCTACCTGTATACAACCAAGGCTAGGTTATTGAAGTCTGTGCAAAGTATCAAATACTTGTGCAATTCAGCTTACCTTTAAGCTTAAGAAATTACAAATCTTTAGTGGGGCAAACTCTAGGCTAGAACATTAGGGCAGTTGATGGAAAAACAACATCTTGTGAGCCACCCCACCCGTCCAGCGTGGGGTGATTCATAGACATCTTCTAACCAATGAGTGATAAGCCCAATTCTTTCAAATATTGGTTATGAGTTGAGCTTGCTTGAAGGATTCGTTTTTCAATCGCTTGCAACTCGGCATGAACCGCGTTTAAATCAACACTTTCCTCGGTTTTGGCAGTGCTAACATAGCGCGAAATATTCAGGTTGTAGTCGTTCTTTTCAATTTCCTCCATCGACACCCGTCGGGCGTAACGGTCTTCCTCCTTACGGAACTGGTAGGTGGCAACAATCTTGTCGATATGCTCCGGCAGTAAGCGGTTTTGCCGCTTGCCTTTCTCAAAGTGTTCAGCGGCATTGATAAACGGCACATCATCCGGCTTTTTGCAGCGTTTCAGCACCAGAATACAGACCGGAATACCCGTCGAGAAAAACAAGTTAGCCGGTAAACCGATCACGGTATCGATGTGGCCATCTTTCAGCAGTTTGGTGCGGATGCGCTCTTCCGCACCACCTCGGAACAGCACTCCATGCGGTAGGATAATTGCCATCACGCCATTGTCGCTGAGGAAGTGAAAACCGTGCAGTAAAAATGCGAAATCAGCGGCGGATTTGGGCGCAAGGCCGTAGCTTTTGAAACGGAAATCCTCGCCCAAGGTGTCGGTCGGCTCCCAGCGGTAGCTAAACGGTGGATTAGCAACAATTGCGTCGAAAGTGAGCTTTTTCGATGGATTCATCTCGTTGAGGATACCCCAGTCATTGAGCAGTGAATCACCGTGATGAATCTCGAACTCGGTATCCTTAACCCCGTGCAGCAACATATTCATTCGCGCTAGGTTATAGGTGGTAATATTTTTTTCCTGACCGTAGATTTTGCCAATCCCATGTGCGCCGAGTTGTTTACGTACATTTAGCAGCAACGAACCCGAGCCACACGCAAAGTCTAATACTTTGGCAAGTTTGGACTTTTTGCCATTTTTTGGCTCTTGGCTATCTAGCGTGACAATTTCGGAGAGGATAGTAGAAATTTGCTGCGGCGTATAAAACTCGCCCGCTTTTTTACCCGAACCTGCGGCAAACTGACCAATCAGATACTCATAAGCATCGCCCAATATGTCAGTGTCGGTGCTAAAACGGGCAATACCCTCCGCAATTTTCTGAATGATCGTGCACAGTTTGGCATTCCGGTCGACTGGCTTCTTGCCCAGCTTTTCAGAATGCAGGTTGATCTCGGAAAACAAGCCCTGAAAATTGCCACCAAAGGATTTTTCTTCGATGTATTTGAAACCGTTATAAAGCGTTATCAATAAATCAGGATCTTGAGTGCGTGCCAGTTCCGCGATGTTGCTCCACAAATATTGTGGCTCGATCACATAATGCACTTTGATACGCATTTGCTTTTCAAAGTCAGGCACATCTTCTGGGTAATCTTGATACCACAAGCTTAGCGGTGTGATGTTGGGAAGGTCGGAAGTATCTGAGTAATCCGAACCCAGCTCTTTTTTTGCCGCCGCTTCGTAGTTGTCAGAGAGGTAGCGCAAAAACAGGAACGACAGCATGTAGTCGCGGAAATCGTCGGCATTCATCGCGCCGCGCAAGTCATCAGCGATTGCCCACAAGGTTTTGCCGAGTTGGTTGAGTTGTTCTTGGGTCATTTCAACTGCCGTAGGTCGTTAAGTAACTGAGGGATGTCCGTCTGGATGATGCTCCACAAAATATCGTTATCCAAGCCAAGATAAGCGTGAATAATACGATTGCGGGTCGCAATCAATTGTCGCCACGGAATGCTTTGCACCTGATCACGAATATCATCAGGAATATGCGTGGCGGCTTCGCCGATTAATTCCATGTTACGCAGGGTTGCATCATAGGTGCGCCGGTCTTGCTCGAATTGCTCTTGGGAGTAGCCTGCTGTGTATTCAAGCACTAGTTCGGCAAACTCGATCATATCATCTAGGTAAAAGCGCCATTCACGGGACATAGATAGCATCCTTTTCCACGAAGGGGCGAATTTCAGGGCGTAATGCCTTGTCGGTTACCAAATCCAGCGGGCAGCCCAATCTGTCTTCCAGATAGAACAACAAGCCGAAATAACGGCTGGAGTCGGCTTTGCCTTCAAATTCCACCAGAATATCCACGTCGCTGTCCGTGTTCGCCTCATCACGGGCGGTTGAACCGAACAGAGCTAGCCGCCGAACGCCAAAGCGTTGGCGGATTTCTGCAAATTGTTCGGTGAGTAATTTTAGTGCGATCTGTTTTTTCATTTCACTGTCCCGCCTTGGTTTCATCGCTTTACTGCTGATTTCCTCGATGCTTTCATCTGTCTCCAGTTCCCGACGCCATTGGGTATAATCAGAAGGTTCTTGTTGTTCACCTGCCACCGTTTTCCATGCGTCTTGCTCCTGATCCATCAACGCAGGATCGGCGTAGTGCTTGAGGCTACCGCGTAAACTTTTTTATAAATGGAATCCATTGCTCAAAGAGCTTTCATCATTACAGAACAGGTTTTAACCCCCAAGCGGGCAAAATCATCAGTGTTATTGGTGATAACCATCAAATCCTTCACTAACGCAGTAGCTGCAATAATGGCATCGGGAGTTTTAGTCCTGAATTGCTGCCGAAGCCGGATGGTTTGCTCGGCAATCTCCTCCGTAAGCCCGTAGGTTTCTGCATGACTGATAAAATTTCGTGCCTGATGGTACAGGGCTGGATCAGAGGAAAATTCACTCCAACCCAAAAACTCGATTTTGGTGATGATGGAAATTTTGAAGCTCTTTCCCAACAAGTCATGAAGCGCTTCATCCGCAGTTAGCCCGTTGAAGTAATAGATAATGATATTGGTATCGAACAAGTACATCAGTTCCAGCCCTCACGGGCAGAAACCAGATAGTTGTCTACTTCCTGTTGGGTACGACTGGCAACGCCGAAGTAACGGCGCGGGTCGAAGTTTTTACCACCGGGTATTTCCAAGGATATACCATCTTCCTGCGCCAATTGTGCCAGCACAAACTGTACTAGCTGAAATTTGTCTGCGTGGGACAATGTGGCGACAGCAGGTAATAGTTCAGTGATTGACATGGCAGTGACTCCTGTAGGCTAATGGTGTGCTTGTGTCTAGTATATGTGAATGATTAAGATAATGGCTTTTCCGGTTCATTCTGCTTCCTCGTTGGGGAAAAGCTCCACTCCCGGCTTTTGGTGGAAAGAACCCCCTCCCAACCTCCCCCTTCGCAGGGGGAGGAGTAAGAAAGCGGCTCTTGTTCCCTCCCCTGCGAAGGGGAGGGTTAGGGTGGGGTTCTTTGACGATGCCTGAAAGATCACACTTCCACCTCATCCATGCTCGGAAAAAGTTGCTGCATCAGCCCTTTCTTGTGGCTCTTGAGGGCTTCAATTTTCTGGCTTTGCGCAGTGATTAGCTCGTCAACCGAAGAAAGGCAATCCGCGATTTTTTGTTGTTCTTCAACTGAAGGTAATTTAACAACAAAGCTGCTAAGTGCTTCCTTTGTAATCGTTTGAATAATTCCACCTGGTGCTTTTTGTCTTTCTATCTCAAACAAAATTTGAATCGTATAAGCAAAAAATAGTTTTTCAATCGGCTTTAGAAACTTCTGAAATAACAGCAAGGTTCTATCAATATATGCGTCGTACTGCGTGACTGCTACGCGCCCAATCGAACCTTGAATGGTAATTATGACAGTCCCTTTTTTGATGAATACACTTTGTTCAGTAGCTAAGGTGCTAATTTTCCTTTTTGTGTCTGGTTTGAGCTTCAAGTCATCACTGACATCAAATACTTGAACAAAAGGCATTCCATTTTCATCGTCATACCACTCTGGCAATCCATACGGCTGAGGAAAGCTACCTCTTCGATACTTTGCGGCATTTTCTAATGTACACTCTTCCCACTCCCCCCCATCCCGAAACTCAGGAAACCGCAACTTCGGCACAGTCTCGCCTTCGGCGGGGAAGAGTTGCTGCATCAGCCCTTTTTTATGCGCTTTGAGGGCGGCGAGTTTTTGGGTTTGGGCGGTGATTAGGTCGTCGAGGGAGGAAAGGCAATCGGCGATTTTTTGTTGTTCGTCTTCATCGGGAAGAGGAATGGGAACTATATCCAGCTTTGTTTGATTTAGCTTAGGCTGAGCCATTCCCGTTAGAAAGTTCTCTAGGTTTTTAACATTTAAATAGTTCTCAACAATAATCTGGGTAAAGTGATGCTTAAATTTCAGCACATGAGCATGATTATTTACCCATGTCTTACCGGAAATAGAGAAGGCAATAGGGTAAGTTCTCGCTATTAGGTTTGCACCATCTTCTGAAATGCAAAGTAAATCTTCATCAAAAATGTAATCTTCAATATAGTCGATAACTCCAGAAGCGCCATAATAAGGAATAACTCCCTTTACTCTATCTGCTTCTGTTATTGGAACTCTTTTAAAGTCTAAGTTCTCAGCAACTTTTCCTAATTTTGTTTCCTGCCACTCAGGTTCGTTCTGAAACTCAGGAAACCGCAACACTGGCACTAATGCCTTTTTTTCTGGTTTAGTCATGGATTGCCTCTTGTGCCGTAGAAGAAACCCCTCCTAACCTCCCCTTGTCAGGGGAGGGACAAGAAACGGGGCTGCCTCTTAGCTCCTCCCCTGATAAGGGGAGGCGGGGGTGGGGGTTCTTATTCTGCTTACTCAAATCACACATCCCGCGTCCTAAATTCACTGTAACCTTCATAGAAATAGCTGACATCAATACCTTTCATAAACAACTCGCGGTCGTCAACCTGATCGGTCAAGGCAGCTTTCAGCAGCACCTTGATTTCCACATCCTTCACCACACTACGTTCCATCGCTGAAAGATATTCGCCTTTATCCACCTGATTCCAGTCGATTACCTGTTGCAGGCTGTGCTTCAACAGCAAATCCAGCCAAATCCGGGTGGCACGTCCGTTGCCTTCCCGAAACGGATGGGCAACATTCATCTCAACGTATTTCTCGATAATCGCATCAAAATGGTCATGCGGCATACGGCTGATGTATTGCAGCGATTGTTCCAGATACATCAGCGGCGCAAAGCGGAAGTTACCCTTGGCAATATTCACATCACGCAACTTGCCCGCAAATTCATAAATGTCACCAAACAAATAGGCGTGAATCTGCGCCAACCCCTGGAAGGTTCCCACCTCGATCTGGTTGATGTCACCGCTATCAAACAGCTGTTTGGCTTTTTGCTTGCTGATTTTTTCTTCCGTTTTGTTCAGTTCAATTTGGTCGGTAATACCCAGTTTGTTGGCTAACAGCATGTTGTGGAGTCCTTATGCTTATGTATCGCGCATTCCCAGCTCTTGCGGGGTGCAATTCTCTCACCAATGGTGAGAGTTTTGTGCTTACTCATACGCACTCAACCCCGAAATCTCGCGCCCACCCACGAGCTTGTTCAGATAGGGAGCCAGCTCTTCCATTAGTGCCAGTTCCGCTTTGCGGCGCTGTTTCCAACCAAGTTCCAGCGGGGCAAGCAAATCGGTGAGTTGTTCACCGTCGAAGATCATGCGCCCGATAATGGTATTGACAAAGGCTTGCAGAGCTTCGGTTGGCAGACCGTGCCGCAAAGCGATGCCCACCAGTTCTGCAGCCGCTTTTTGCGTCTTAAAGGCCTGATAGCCCTCGCGGATTTGCTGGTCGGTAAAGCTGCTGGCTTTGAGCTGGTTGCGGTTGGCTTCCAGATAAGCCTTAATATCATCCTTTTCCTCTTCCAGATTGGAATGGGCACTGATCATGTCGATGATTTGCTCCAGCGTCATCTTGTGCTTGCCGCCCAACTGAGTGGATTTGGCAATCAGCGCCATGATGTAGTCGTAGTCGATCAGGGTGGAGGCGAACAGTACCAGATCGAATTCCAATTGCTGCACATCGGCATTCGGGTCTTCGGTCTTGCCTTGCTTGCGCCGCAGCTCCAGCGCAGTGTCGAGATACATGGCCTTGAAGCCGCGCAGGGTATCGGTGGGTAGACACTCCTCGATGATTGCCTTGCTGTCCACGTCGAGATCGGTGTATTGCTCCAGTTGGGTCTTGAGTTTTTGCACTTCCTTAAAGTGGTTGATGAATTCAGCCTTGGCGCTGTCACCTTTAAGATTGGCGACTTGCGCAGGCTCACAGGCCAAGCCTTTGCCAGCCATGAAGGTTTCCAACTGGGCGACAGCTTCGGTGTACTTTTCAACCACCTTGGTGGCAGGGTCAACCAGCCAGATTTCTTTTGCCCGATCCCGATCTTCCTTGCCAGAAAACATCCTGATGGCAGTATCGACTTCCGTTTCCTGATAACGGAAATCGAGGATATTGCCCCAGGGCTTGGTGTCGTTAAGCACGCGGTTGGTGCGCGAAAATGCCTGTATCAGACCGTGGTGCTTGAGGTTTTTATCCACATACAGCGTATTAAGGTATTTGGAATCGAAACCGGTCAACAACATATCCACCACGATGGTGATATCGATCTTGTTGTTGCGCGGGTAGTCGGCATTACTGTACTTGTGGTCTTTGATGCGTTGTTGCACATCCTGATAGTACAGGTCGAATTCGTTGAGGGTGTGGTTTGTACCATATTGCTGGTTATAGTCGTCAATGATGGCTTTGAGTGCCGCCTTCTTTTGCTCCGGCTCTTGCTGATTGTCGACCTTTTCCGTTACTAGGTCTTCCTGTAGTTGGATCACATCCTTATTGCCTTCTGCTGGAGGTGAGAACACACAGGCGATATTCAGCGGAGTAAAGTTTTCATTCTCCTCAAGTTGTTGTGCCTGAATGGCCTTGAAGCGTTGATGGTATTCAATTGCGTCATTGATAGAAGCAGTAGCAAGGAGGGCGTTGAAACGACGCTGGTTGGTGGCACTGTCGTGCTTGTCCAGAATCGCTCGGATCACGGCTTCTGGCGGCGGGGTCTGAGCCTTTTGCGGTTTTTCGCCGTCTTTGCCAAAGTAGTCGATATGGAAACTCAGCACATTCTTATCGTCAATGGCGTTGGTGATGGTGTAGGCGTGCAGTTCCTTCTCGAAAATATCCTTAGTGGTCTTGAAAGAGCCGACAGTACCATCGAATTGCTGGTAAGTGGCGTTTTCCTCAAAGATCGGCGTACCGGTAAAGCCAAATAGTTGCGCCTTAGGGAAAAACGCCTTGATGGCTTTATGGTTTTCGCCGAACTGGGAGCGGTGACATTCATCGAAGATGAAGACCACACGCTTGTCCCGCAGCGGTTCCAGCCGTT
>JBJOOT010000138.1:0-9617 GCA_046051185.1 Pseudomonadota bacterium
AACGTTAATCTTATTGAGTTAGGCTTTATGACCATCTACGAACAACCGCTCAATGAAAAGATCAGGCTTTTCCTGCGGCTTGAGTTTTTGGTTAAGCGCTTTCGCTATCACTTAGCGCAAGCTGATCAGGCTGATACCTTAGCCGCTTTGGATATCCTCTTAGATTTGTATAATCTATCAGCTCGAATTGATATTAAAAGTGATGTGATCAAGGAGTTAGATCGTGTTGCGCAATCGGTACGGCGAGATTTCGCTGTGCAAGATCAACAAGACAAAACACTCGACGCGCTTAATCAACATGCGAATGAGTTGTATCATTTACGTGGGGCTTTAGGTCAGCATCTACGCTCACATATTTTTTTCAGTAGTTTAAGGCAGCGAACTTCTTTGCCCGGTGGTATGAATGGGGTTGATATTCCACTTTTGAATCAATGGCAAGAGCAAGAAGCCTCCGTGCGGGTGGCTGATTTAGTGAGTTGGGGGCAGCCTTTTGTGATTGCCTCTGATGCGATTTCTTACATACTGAATTTAATGCGTACCTATTGTGACGGTGAAGAATACACAGCCCGCGATGGTTTTTTTCAAATGTCTTTAGGTTTAACCAAAGCTTACCAATTATTACAGCTAGAGTTACCTGCCCATAAAAATATTTACCCAGAAATTAGCTCAGGTAAACAGCGATTTTCTCTCCGATTTGTGGAGGTGGATATGCTGTCAGAGCGTGGGAAACAATTGCCGGAAGATGTTACCTTCCGTTTAAAGTTATGCGCGTTTTAGTAAAGGATCGAATGATGGATGATCAGACTCGCTTAGAAGTAGAAGCAGCCGCATGGCGTAAATTAGTTGAACACTTCCAAAAACGTACTGATGTGCAGAATATTGATTTGATGAATCTCGCGGGCTTTTGCCGTAACTGCATGTCAAAATGGTATAAGGGTGCTGCGAATGAGCGTGGCATGGCTTTGGATTATGAGCAGGCACGTGAACTGATTTATGGAATGCCTTATGCTGAATTTAAAGATCGTTACCAACAAGTAGCAACGCCTGAACAATTGGCAGCTTATGATGCGATTCGCCCTGAGCAAAAAACTGAATAAGGTATGCAGTGTGATTTATGGCAAAAAAAGAAACGACTAAGCCAGATTTTGAACAATCCTTGCAAGAGTTAGAAGCTCTGGTGCTGAGAATGGAGAGCGGCGATCTTTCCTTAGAGGCCTCCCTCAAAGAATTTGAGCGGGGCGTGCAACTGACTCGCCAATGCCAAGCAGAACTCACTGCCGCTGAACAACGGGTTAAGCTCTTAGCAGCGGATGGTACAGCAACTGAGTTTACAGAAGATAAGGCAAAGTAATGGTAATTAGTCCAGCTTTGCAAGCTTATCAAGCACGTATTGAAGTCGTTTTAGAGCGAGTCTTACCTTCGGTTGAAATTTTACCCCAGCGTTTACATGAGGCCATGCGCTATTCGGTGTTGAATGGTGGTAAACGTATGCGCCCTTTGTTGGTCTATGCGACGGGTGAAACTTTGGGCTTAGCGCCTGAATCTTTAGATCTGCCTGCCGCAGCGATTGAGCTGATTCATGTGTATTCCTTGATTCATGATGACTTACCCGCGATGGATGATGATGTGTTGCGGCGTGGTAAACCGACTTGTCATTGTGCTTATGATGAAGCCACTGCTATTTTGGCTGGAGATGCATTGCAAGCCTTAGCTTTTCAGTTGCTGACGCAAGCCGATGAACATATCTCAGCACAGCAGCGTCTACGCATGATGCAACAGCTGAGTATTGCTTGTGGTTCACGCGGGATGGTTGGTGGGCAAGCGATTGATTTGGCTGCAGTCGGCCAAGCCTTGACTGAGCTGGAGCTTGAGCAAATGCATATCCATAAGACGGGTGCTTTAATTCGTAGCTCAGTGCTCTTAGCGGCTTATACTGCACCGACTCTAGCTGAAAAGTCATTGATACAATTGGATCATTATGCCAAGTGTTTGGGCTTAGCGTTTCAAGTTCAAGATGACATCTTAGATATAGAAAGTGATACTCAGACTTTGGGTAAAACACGGGGCGCGGATGCAGCGGCGGGTAAACCGACTTATCCTTCAGTTATGGGCATGAGTGCGGCTAAACGTAAATTAGATGAATTATATATAGAAGCAGTCGCTGCTTTGGACGGGTTGAACGCCCCTTTATTATTGGAAATAGCCGAGTTTACCGTTAAACGGGTGCGGTAAATTTTAGCTAATGACGATTAGCAGTCAAATATTCGTAGTGAGTGAGGTCGCGCATGCTTGAATCTATCCAATCTCCAGCTGATTTGCGCCGTTTGGAAGCAGATGCTTTGCCTGATCTCTGCCAAGAAATTCGTGATTTTCTTCTCAGCAGTGTTTCAACAGGTGGTGGACATTTTTCGTCGAATCTAGGTACGGTAGAACTCACAGTTGCTCTGCACTATGTCTTTAATACGCCCCAAGATCGCCTTGTTTGGGATGTAGGCCATCAAGCCTATGCGCATAAAATTCTTACTGGTCGGCGTGATTTGATGCATAGCATTCGCCAAGAACATGGCTTGGCGGGTTTTCCTAAGCGCAGTGAAAGTTCTTACGATACCTTTGGCGTGGGGCATTCTAGTACTTCGATTGCTGCTGCTTTAGGCATGGCTTTAGCTGCTAAACAAAAAGGTGAAGATTGGCAAGCGATTGCTGTCATTGGTGATGGCGCGATGACCGCTGGTATGGCTTATGAAGCTTTAAACCATGCGGGTGATCTAGATGCCGATTTACTGGTGGTCTTAAATGACAATGAAATGTCGATTTCACCGAATGTGGGGGCTTTGCGCAAATATTTAACTCGTCTGCTGTCAGGGCGGATGTATTCGAGTATGCGGGAAAATGGCAAGAAAGTTCTATCCAGTAGTAAATCACTGTCTAAATTTGCCAAACTGACTGAGGAGCACATGAAGGGCATGGTTTTGCCCGGTACTTTTTTTGAGGAAATGGGCTTTAAGTATTATGGGCCGATTGATGGGCATGATGTCGGCGAGATGGTCAGCGTGATGCGCAATCTCAGTCAGATTAAAGGCCCGCGTTTGCTGCATGTAATCACACAAAAAGGTAAGGGTTACGAGCCAGCTGAGGATGATCCATGCACTTATCATGGTGTTACACCATTTAATTTAAAAACCGGTTTGGTGGCAGGGAAAAAGGCAGCCACACCTACGTATACGGAAGTATTCGGTACTTGGCTTTGTGATATGGCGGCGCTTGATCAGCGGTTGGTAGGGATTACGCCCGCCATGCGTGAAGGTTCAGGCTTGGTCAAATTTTCCGAGCAATACCCCGAGCGTTATTTTGATGTGGGTATTGCTGAACAACATGCGGTCACTTTAGCGGCTGGTTTAGCCTGTGAAGGTATGAAACCCGTGGTGGCGATTTATTCGACTTTCTTACAACGCGCTTATGATCAGCTGATCCATGATGTCGCTATTCAAAATTTACCGGTGGTGTTTGCGATTGATCGGGCTGGTTTAGTCGGGGCGGATGGCCCCACTCACTCCGGTAATTATGATTTATCTTATCTGCGCTGTATCCCGAATCTGACCGTGATGACGCCCGCTCATGAGGATGAATGCCGGCAGATGTTGTTTACCGCTTTTCAACAAAATTCGCCGTGTGCGGTACGTTATCCTCGTGGCAAAGGCATCGGTATTTTACCCCAAAAAGAGATGCAAGCTTTAGCGATTGGTAAAGGCGAATTACTGCGTGAGGGGCATTCGGGGATTGCTATTTTATTATTTGGTTCGTTACTCGGTGAGGCTCAGCAAGTGGCAGATAGTTTAGATGCGAGTCTGGTCAATATGCGTTTTGTTAAGCCATTAGACGAAAGCCTGATTCAGACGATGGCGAAAAACCATACGCTACTCGTAACTTTAGAAGACAATGCAGTACAAGGTGGGGCGGGGAGTGCGGTTAATGAGTATCTAGCTGCTGCGGGTCTTAGTGTGCAGGTACTGAATCTAGGTATTCCCGATACTTATATTGAGCATGCCTTACGTGAACAGCAATTAGTCGCTTGTGAATTAGATGCGGCCAGTTTAGTGCGCCGTATTCGTGCTAGCTATGCGCCTAAATCCGAGCTGCAACCTAAACTAATGGCAGTACCCCGCCAAGTAGCGCATTAACGTATTAATCTGTCAGCTCAGCGGAATCTGGCTCAAAAAATTGCAGCCGATGCGTATATACTCCAGTGAGGGTGTGCTCTCTAAGCGGCTAATGCTTTTCTTTTTTTAGGAGTTATCATGAAATTTCTTCTGGGTTTCTTTAGCCTGAATTGGTTAAGGGTGTTCGATTTCTTAGCGCCTTTAGCGATTCGTTTATTACTAGCCCCCATTTTTTGGGTGGATGGGATCAAACGCTTAGGCTTATTTAGCGCGGCAGATTTCGTTTGGTATAACCCGATGACTTGGTGGAATCAGGAGGCTTTCATTGCAGGGGCTGGTGCGATGAATGACACAATTTTAAGTAGCTTGGGTGTAACAGGTTCTGCTGTCATAGGCGGGCTTGAGGTTGCAGGGGCTATTTTATTGATTCTAGGTTTGGCGGTTCGTTGGATTGTCCTAGGCCTTTTCTTGTTAGTGATTGTTTTAGGCTTACAAGCGGTGGGCGGTTTGACGGGGATTGGGTCTGCGGCTAAACAGTTTTTCCTTGAGCATGGTTATACTACGCTGGATTCTACACCCTTTGCTTTATACACCACTTATTTTGTTCTGCTGCTCACTTTGTTTTTTATGGGGGCAGGGCGTTGGTTTAGTTTGGATTGGTATATCTATCGTAATTTTGCTCGCAAAGTGGAAAATGCAGAAGCCGCTCGGCATGATCCTTTTGAAGTGGATGCCACCGATGAACCCGGCTTAAGAACTAGGCTGCATAAATCATAGGCTTTAAAAGCTCTGCATTTTTAATCAAGATTAGAATCAAGCACTGAATAGCTGAATCAATTTGAATAGCATTCAATAAAACAAGGCTGCTTTGGCAGCCTTAGTTTTTAACTTAGTTTTTTAAGAGACTAATAATTAAGTTCTTTAGGCACTTCTAAGTTCAATCTCTTTAATCTCTTTCCCTCGTTTTTACCAGTTATCTTAAGAATTTGAACGGCAACGAATAGCTGTATTGTCGAGTTATGACTGAATTTTCAATGATAGTCCGACTGATCACCGATATTTCAGTAAATCAAGGAAAGATAAAAATGCGTAATTTAATCAATAACCGACCAACTCAGGCTAACCATAATAATTTCACAAGTTCGGCTCAATTAGATACAAAGTCCACCCAGAGTTTTGCAGTACAAAACTCTGCCAATGTGGATAGTTTTGCAAATAGTTTCCGTGGGGGGGCTGGTAGTAATCCAATTTTTAATATCCTACTAAATTTGTTAATCGAGCTACTCAAGCAGCTACTTGAACAAATCAATCAACAGCAGCCAAAAGAATACCGTAGCCCTGATGGCAGTGGAAATAATCTACAAAACCCCAATTGGGGCAAACAAAATACCCCACTACAAAGATTGTCGCCTAAAGATAGTACCCGTGAACCGGGCGGCTCTACGGAGCTTAATTTGCCAAGTACTCGTGAGGTCAGTAATGCTGTTTCTGCCCAAACAGAAAGTACCGCGAATCGGAAAGGTTTAAGTGATATTTTCTGGATGTGGGGGCAATTCTTAGATCATGATATGTCCTTAGTGCATGCAAGTACGGGAGTGAATATAGGTATCCCTGTTCCAGCTGGCGACCCTTATTTTGATCCTAAAGGTACAGGCACGGTCACGATTCCAGTCACCCGCAGCAATTCAAGCTTAGATGCCAATGGTGTCGCTCAGCAAACGAATACTCTAACGGCGTACATAGATGGTTCAATGGTCTATGGTTCAGACAAGGCAACTGCCGATGCTTTACGCTCCTTTGAAGGGGGTAAGCTGCGTACAAGTGAAGGTAATTTATTACCAAGAAATGCTAATGGTGCGTTTATTGCGGGGGATGAACGTTCTAATGAGAACCCTGCTTTAGCTTCAATGCATACGATTTGGCTACGAGAACATAATCGTGTTGCTGGTGAGTTAGCAGCAAATAACCCTACTTGGTCCGATGAAAAACTTTATCAAGAAGCTCGCCGCGTTGTAGTGGCAGAAATTCAAGCGATTACCTATAACGAGTTTTTACCCAATTTATTAGGTAAGGATGCTTTATCTGATTATAAAGGTTATGACTCCACGCAAAACGCAGGTATCAATAATGAGTTTGCAGCGGCGGCCTTCCGCTTTGGGCATACCATGCTTTCTCCGACCTTATTACGACTGGATGATCAGGGTAATGAAATGGCAGGAGGGAATATTGCTTTACGGGATGCTTTTGGTAAATCGAATTTAGTCACTGAATCGGGGATTGAGCCTTTCTTGCGAGGGGGGATGTCGCAAACCGCACAAGCTTTTGATCCGATGGTGATTGATGATGTGCGCAATTTCTTGTTTGGGCAACCGGGGGCGGGTGGCTTAGATTTAGTTGCTATCAATATGCAGCGGGGGCGTGATCATGGGATTGCAGGTTATAATGATGTCCGTGAATCTTTAGGCTTATCGCGTATTGAGAGTTTTAATGATCCGATTTGGCAGGGTGATTTTGGACAGAAATTAGCAACAGTTTATGACAGCCCCGATGATGTCGATTTATGGGTCGGCGGTTTAGCGGAAAAATACACGGGTGATTCTTTAGCAGGAGAAACCCTGACAACGATTCTGACTAATCAGTTTGAAGCCCTGCGGGATGGGGATCGTTTCTGGTACGAGAATCAATTCTCAGGGCAGCAGTTGAAGGATCTAAATAAATTAACTCTTTCGGATGTGATTCAGCGCAACACGACTATCAAAGATGTACAAGATAATGCGTTTTTAGCTTCAAATGTACATGCACAGCCACAAGCTAGCCTAGCTAAAACAGCGGCAGAACCTATGATAGCAACCACTACCAAAGGTTTTGCTCCTGCTTCTGCTCCCGCTTCTGCACCGGTTGTAGTACCTGTGACTACGCCAGATCCTGAGCAAATTCGCGTATTACAAGAAGCACTTGCTAAAGGTTTATTAGGTTAAGTTCGCCTCAACGAGCAGGGCAGATTAGAGGTTTTCTGCCCTGTACTTAGCCCTGTACTAGTTGTAGTTAGCAAGGTCTAGCGTAGTGCTTTTAAGCCTGCAGTTATCCCCATTAAGGAGAGCGGTAAGTTGACAGGGCGCTTATGCGGTGTGGATAAATAGCTTAACTGCGCCGTTTGCCCGCGCTGAAATTGTTGCAAGATCTGTGCGGTGAGTTGAAAACTTGCCGTGCAGCGTTGCTGAGTACATCTGCCTTTAAAGCGGATTATCGGGCTTTGGTTCATGCTTAAACTAAAGCCTGTGGCTAAATGAATATTGGGTGGCAATTCAAAAGCCATGCTAGGCAGCTTTTCCCCCGGCTTATAACCAATCACCGTCACCATGACTTTTTGCTCGCCATCCTGTAGGACTTGTTCTAAATAGCAATGACGACCTTGCGTTAGGGTTTGGCAATTCCCCCCCCAATCTTGAAAGCGTTGCCCCTGAATATTAGCTGCAGCCGATGCCATAGTGCTCAATATCAATAATGAGAACAAGCTAGCCTGAACTAGCTTGAGATAAGAGAAGCCCATGTTTTATCTCCTATTTTTTATAATATTAGGGCTAGTTTAGCATGTTTTATTCTAAAAAACTGATGCTATCAAAGGCGTCCATTTCACCCATTTCATTCCCTGCACCATCATATTGTTTGGCGCGACCAAGGTTCACTTGCACTTTCTTTTGCAGAAAACTAGCGGGCATTGCTGCCAGTTCATTCCAACTATCGCATTGCGGGGCGGTACATAAAGCGACATGCTCTGTGCCTTGTTCGTCTTTTAGTGTCAAATAGCAATTATCACCACATTCATAACTAACAATCGTACCGGTTAGCGTTTTACCGGTTGGTTTAGAGCTTGGCTTGGGTGTAGGCGTGGTATTCGTGGTGGATTGAGCGGGTGCTGGTTCGGCTGAGGGATTAGAGCTAGTTGCAGTAACGGACTCCTGATTTTTAGCGACTAAATTAACTAATTCGCTAATCCGCAAGGTGTAAGCTTGAGTAATGCAATCGACATCGCTTAGGCAGGTTTCACGATTTTTTAACCAAGCTTGTTGTGCAGTTTTTAAGGCTTTGACATCAGCACTACTCGCAATGGCTTTATTAAAGCTCAGGACGAGAATTTCATCTAAATCTGATAGGCTCGTGGTGCTACAAATGGTTTTCTCGGTAGTGCTTTTAGCTTTGCTGCAATCGAAACCAGCGGCATAACTGCTACTGGTACAGAATAGTGTTGCTAGGATTAAAGTAGGTAGTATTTTCATGGATGAGTCCTCGCAAGTAGTGATTCTTAAGGTAGTTAGCTTAGGGGTTTAGGCTATGGAAAAACAGGCGCTAGTCTTTAAGCTCATTCTCAAAGTTTAGGATGGATCTCTGATGTTTTTTTAATTTAAAAAGGACAGTGCTAATGTTTTATTCATTGATGAATAGACAGTATTTGCTGGTAAATCATTCTCATATTATATGTTTTGATATTTTAGTATTTTTTTAAATATACTGTCCTATCACAAAATAGGAAATCTCATGAAGCTCGGTTATACAATCATTTATGTGCCTAATGTTGCTGCTTCATTGGCATTTTTCGAGAAGGCGTTTAGCCTGTCACGGCGGTTTTTGCATGAATCTGGTGACTATGGCGAGTTGGATACGGGTGAAACAACACTGGCTTTTGCATCACTTGAACTGGGTAATATGAATTTTCCGGCAGGTTTGGTTGTTGCAAGTGAATCTAGCCAACCGCTTGGTATTGAAATTGCGTTGGTTACTCCGTCTGTTGCCGAGGCGCATGTAAGAGCATTGGCTGCGGGTGCTGTAGAGTTAAAAGCGCCAGAAACCAAGCCGTGGGGACAAGTTGTTTCTTATGTCCGCTGTCCTGACGGCACGCTGATTGAAATTTGTTCGCCAGTCGGTGGCTAAGCGGCAGCTAAGCAATCACTCCAGCCGACGGTCAAACAGTTGTACTTTTTACTCTGTGTTCAAATACCGAAAACCGAAAAAATTGGATTTTTGTGCTGCCTTGAGGCACGGGAAAATGGGTGTTAAGCCTGAGGCAGGTTCATCCTATTTACTACCAGCTCGGCTATCCAAATACAAATAAAGGCTTAAGACATGCACTAAAATCACCGAGCCTGCGAATAGATACAAACCATAATGCACCGTAATATTCGCTAATGCTCCCAATTTCACGGCTACAAATAACAGCGCTACGACAAACACATCCAGCATCGACCATTTGCCCCAGATGGCCAGAATCTGCAGAAATAGCTTATGACGTTGCTGATAGCCTGCACTACTATTCACCACGAGGGTAAGGCCAAAAATTTTGACGAGCGGGGTGAGGATGCTAAACAAAAATAAAAATACAAATAGAAAATGTTCGCCTTGCTGCCATAAGTCTTGCAGGCCAGAATAGAGGGAAAATTGGTTTTTAAATACCCAAAATTTCTC
>JBJOOT010000139.1:0-9506 GCA_046051185.1 Pseudomonadota bacterium
GGAACAATACCTTTTTCAGTACCTGCCCATGTTGTGGTCTTTTCTGGATCCATGCACATTTCAGCATCGGGGCCGGTGCTATAGCATTTCCATGCTAATGAACCGTCCTTGATATTATAGGCAGCGACGAATCCACGTACCCCAAATTCACCACCACTAATGCCGGTGTAAATCTTGTCTTTGACCACAATCGGCGCGTTGGTATTGGTTTCACCTTTTTTAGGATCACCATTTTTCAAACTCCAGACCACAGCTCCTGTTTTAGCATCGAGTGCCACTAAAGTCGTATCGGCCTGTTGCAGGAAAACTTTGCCATCGGCATAGGCTAAACCACGATTAACGGTATCGCAGCACATGACGGGGATAACGCTGGTATCTTGTTTGGGTTCGTATTGCCAGATGACAGTTTGATCGTTGAGATTGATAGCAAAAACTTTATTGGGGAAGGGGGTATGGACATACATGGTTTCGCCGATGACGAGTGGCCCACCTTCATGCCCCCGTAATACACCGGTAGAAAATGTCCATTCTGGTCTGAGATTAGCCACGTTGCTGGCATTAATCTGGTCTAAACTGCTATAGCGATTGCCGCCATAGTTACCACCCCAAATCGCCCAGTTATTGGGGTCTGCGGTGGCCTGCATCACTGAGTCATTGGCTATTGCAACCCCTGTTGGGATACCCGCCACCAGCATAGCTAAAGTCAGACGCCTTACTAATTGCTTCATATTGCTGCTCCTCCGAAATAGATGACCTAACCTGTTAGCAGGTATAGCCACCACGAGAGTCAATTTTCAGAAGCAATTATTTCGACCCAAAAAATCGAAAATAAGATCTTAATGTTCTGATAAAAAGAGTATTAATTAGTCAAGGTGGTACTGACCTGCTTATTTCATTGGTTTTTAAGCCAAAACCAGATTAGAATGAATGTTCATTTTTGTCAATAGTCAAAAAAACATTCTAGGCGTGAGTCTATTCGGCTGATTTGGAGCGAATAATCATGAAGTTTACTTATCGTTTAATCGCTATACTTTTTATCCTGCTGTTTTCTAAAGCAAGTTATGCGGAATTCAAGCTTAGCTCGATGGTTGCACCCTTGACGACTGAACAAGAGCAAGCTTGGTTATCACGCTTGAAAAATTTTTATTTTCAAGACAAAGTGATTGTATGGGATGAGTCAGTGATTAGTTTGCAAGCCCCTGCGCGAGCAGAGGATGGGGCTTTAGTGCCAGTTCGTATTCAAGCGGGCTTTCCGCAATCAGCGGAGCGTTATCTGCAAAGTTTATATCTGATTATAGATAATAATCCTAATCCATTAGCTGGTAAGTTTAAACTCACCCCTTTATTGGCACGGGCTGATCTAGATTTGTTGATTAGAGTGGATGCCTATTCACCAGTGCGAGTGATTGCCCAGATGAATGATGGCAAACTATATATGAGTGGCCGTTATGTTAAAGCCAGTGGTGGTTGTTCCGCCCCTGCTGTTCAGCAGCGAGCAGACCAGCAAATTGGTGATATGCGCTTTAGTACCCAGTCGAAGGCTAACCCAAGCACTGAGCTGCCCCCAACACGCCTGTCGATTGTACATCCGAATCTATCGGGTTTGCAGCGCGATCAAGTCACGACTTTGCCGATTCCCCCCCGCTATATCAAAAGCATCGAAGTTAAACTGGATGACCAATTGGTATTGAGTGCTGAGACGGATATTTCAATCAGTGAAAATCCTAATTTCCAGTTTTATCTTACGCCTGAAAAATCGGGTATACTAGCTGCCGTAGTAACTGACACGGATGGTCAGACCTTTAGGCATCAACAGCGGATTGATCCGGCAGGAAAGGGCGTTTCTCTGCCAGCAAACCAATAAACTCGTCATAACCAAGATTTTGAAGCGTATGCCATACCTTAAAAAGACCATCCCGCAACCTGAACCAATTGATTGCCGTATTTTAACAGCGGCTTTGGATCTATTTGTTCAACACGGGTATCACAATATTTCTATTCACGAAATACAAAAGCAAGCACAGGTCAGTATTGGTTCAATTTATAATTATTTTGGTGGTAAAGAAGGGGTAGCTCGGGCTTTATACCAACATATCCTACATGAATTGGATCAAGTGGTTGATGATGTGATTGCTGAAGGGGGATCACCCCTTGAACAATGTAAGCGCGTGATTGCTGATTTATTTAGTTATACCGAATCGCATCGCAATATTATTGCGTTTGCTTTCCATCCCAAGCATGCCGAGTTTTTGCCAGAAGAGCCACAGCCATCTGATTCATCAGCTTTTATTAAGATGCGAGCTATTGTTCAGCAGGGAATGGATTGCGGCGAGTTTCGGCAAATGGATACTTGGGTAGCTGCCTCGGCTATGTTCGGTGGGGCGATTCGTATGATCCAATTACGCTTAGAAAAGAAAATTGAGCGTCCCCTCACCGAATACCTCGATGAAGTCTTGTTAACCGCTAAGGTCGGCTTATGCACGATAACTCCCAGCCTAGTGGTTAATCCAACAGATTTGTATATTGATACTCTAAATCTCAATCAAGCAAGCCCGACAACTGAGGCGGCCGCTTAAGGTTGGGCCGCCTTGCTTGAATTTAAGGAATTAAAACTTAATGCTTTAAACCTAAGACTTGAGCGTGATAGGCGATATGCTCACCAATAAACGAGGCTATGAAATGATAGCTATGATCATAGCCTTCTTGCATTCTAAGGCGTAAAGGTAGCTCCATGATTCGGCAAGCTGCTTTGAGGTTTTCTGGTAGCAATTGTCCGGCTTCAAGAAACTCATCCGCAGTTCCTTGATCAACTAAGATTTCAGTCGGCATTTGTGCACCCGCTTTGACCAAGCAAACCGCATCATACTCCTCCCATTGTGAACGCTCTTCTCCAAGATACAGCGAAAAGCAGGCTAGACCCCAAGGGCTAATGCTAGGATTGCAAATTGGTGCAAAGGCCGAAACGGAACGATACATCCCCGGATTACGTAAAGCACAGACAAGTGCGCCATGTCCCCCCATAGAATGCCCACTAATAGACCGAATCGCCGGTAGTAAGGGTAAGTGTTCCTCAACAAGTGCCGGTAATTCGTGGGTAATATAGGCATACATTTGGTAGTTTTCTGCCCAAGGTGCTTGTGTCGCATTCACATAAAATCCAGCACCTTTGCCTTGATCATAGCGCTCAGGAATATCCGGCACGGCATCACCACGTGGGCTAGTATCGGGGATAATCAGAGCAATACCGTATTCAGCTGCATAGCGTTGAGCGCCCGCTTTGACACGAAAATTATCATCCGTGCAGGTTAAACCGGAAAGCCAATACAAAGCAGGGACACGTTGCGCGGCTGCTTGGGGAGGCAAATAAACCGAGAAGGTCATCTCACACTGACAAGTATTCGAATAATGGGTATACCGATTTAGATAACCACCCCATTCTTTAATTTGTTCGATTTGCTTCATGCCGCCTCCTTAGAAAATAATGACGGAGCGAATGCTTTTACCTTCATGCATCAGGTCAAAGGCATGGTTAATTTCTTCTAAGGGCATAGTATGTGTCACCATCCGATCTAGCTCAATATCGCCCCGCAGATACCGATCAACATAACCTGGTAATTCAGTGCGCCCTTTGACTCCACCAAAAGCAGTCCCTTTCCAAGTACGTCCCGTGACTAATTGGAAAGGACGGGTAGAGATTTCCTGACCAGCCCCCGCAACGCCAATAATGGTTGAAACCCCCCAGCCCATGTGCGTACATTCCAAAGCCTCACGCATGACATGCACATTGCCGATACATTCAAATGAGTAATCAACCCCACCGCCGGTCATTTCTTTAATGTATTCAGTCACTGAACCACCGATTTCTTTAGGATTGACAAAATCAGTAGCCCCTAAAGCTTGGGCAATCGGCCATTTATCAGGATTAAGATCAACGGCGATAATGCGTCCTGCTTGTGCCATGACCGCACCTTGAATGCAAGATAGCCCAATACCCCCCAAACCAAAAATAGCAACTGTAGCTCCCGCATGTACTTTAGCGGTATTCAAAACAGCCCCAATCCCAGTTGTCACACCACAGCCTAATAAACAAACTTTGTCTAAGGGCGCGGCGGGGTTAATTTTAGCGAGGGCAATTTCTGGCACAACCGTATATTCTGAAAAAGTCGAGCAACCCATATAATGATAAATCGGCTGGCCATTTTTAGAAAAGCGCCGAGTGCCATCCGGCATATACCCTGTCCAAACGGTTGAGGCAATGGATTGGCAAAGGTTGGATTTAGTAGAAACGCAATATTCGCAAACACCACATTCTGGGATATATAAAGGAATGACATGATCACCCGGCTTTAAACCCTTAACCTCAGGGCCACATTCGACAACTTCACAGCCTCCTTCATGACCCAAAATACATGGGAAAGCTCCTTCAGGGTCATCACCGGATAAGGTGAAGGCATCTGTATGGCAAACACCAGAGGCATGAACTTTGAGGAGTACTTCACCTGAACGAGGCCCTTCAACTTCAACCTCTTCAATTTCTAATGGTTTTTTCGGTTCCCAAGCAACGGCGGCTTTACATTTCATGAGAGTAGCTCCTTATTAGTTAGAGAAGGATAAGTCTATTATAGACGGATAGCTGCTTAAATAGATTAAGCTAGAATGAATGTTCATTTCTGTCAATCTTTAAAAGGGAGAATTCTCGATGGTACAAACTTTAAGTACGCAAACTTTGCAGTTGCTTAAGTATCTTTGGGTTGCTCCGATCACGGTATTATTTTTGCCTTTGGCTTGTTTGGCAAGTTGGACAGGCGGGGCTTATGCGATTCATTCTGGTGTTTTGGAAATTTGGGGTGGTAAACTGGGACAAGCTTTAAATCGCGGTGTACCCTTACTGGGGGCGGTGGCTGCGATTACTTTAGGGCATATTGTCATTGGCATTTCACCTTATTATCTCCATCAAACCCGTATTCATGAGCGGGAGCATGTACGCCAATTTGAACGTTGGGGTTTTTTCTTTCCTTTGATCTATTTAATAGCCGGGTTGTGGGTGTTTAGCCAAGGCAAACGTTTTTATTTAGATAATCCCTTTGAACGTGCTGCTCGTCGGGCTGAAGGCCGAGTGGAGTAAATCATGAACTTTTCGTTGAGATTTCGTTGAGATATTGCTTTAAATTTTACTTTGATTGACTGTTCAATCAAAAAAAATTTAAGTGTATAGTGAGGCTCATCCTTACCACCACAGCACAGGATGGAGTCAGATGTCCAACAGCGATATTGAGATTGCCCGTGCGGCAAAGCCTTTAACCATTAAAAATATTGGCGAAAATTTAGATATTCCTTGGGAAGCCCTCAGCCCTTTTGGGCATAGCAAAGCCAAAATTAGCCTCGATTTTATTAACAGCTTGCAGGATAAACCGAATGGTAAGCTGATTCTCGTCACGGCTATTAGCCCAACCCCTGCGGGCGAGGGGAAAACTACCACTACAGTCGGTTTAGGGGATGCCTTAAATTATATCGGTAAAAAAGCAGCGATCTGCTTACGTGAGCCAAGCTTAGGGCCTTGTTTTGGGATGAAGGGTGGAGCTGCAGGTGGTGGCTATGCTCAAGTGATTCCGATGGAGGATATTAATTTACATTTTACGGGTGATTTCCATGCCATTACTTCAGCACATAATTTATTAGCGGCCTTAATTGATAATCATATTCACTGGGGCAATGAGCTACAGATTGATGCGCGACGAGTGACGTGGAAGCGCGTAATGGATATGAATGACCGTGCACTCCGTAATATTGTCAGTTCATTGGGGGGAGCAGCTAATGGTTATCCGCGTGAGGATGGTTTTGATATTACAGTCGCGTCTGAAGTAATGGCTATTCTCTGTTTAGCGACTAGTTTAGAAGATCTACGTAAGCGCTTAGGGAATATTATTATCGGTGTTAATCGTCAAAAGCAGCCAATTCGCGCTCGAGATTTGCAAGCAGATGGTGCAATGGCCGCTCTCTTAAAAGATGCTCTACAACCTAATCTTGTGCAAACGCTAGAGAATAATCCAGCCTTCATTCATGGTGGCCCGTTTGCCAATATCGCGCATGGTTGCAATTCAGTCATGGCGACAAAAACCGCTTTAAAATTAGCCGATTATGTGGTGACTGAAGCAGGCTTTGGTGCAGATTTAGGTGCAGAAAAATTCTTTGATATTAAATGCCGCAAAGCCAAGCTAGCGCCTGCGGCGGCGGTCATTGTCGCAACGGTGCGTGCTTTAAAAATGAATGGCGGCCTTGCTTTTACTGAAGTGGCTACAGAAAACCTTGAAGCAGTAAAAAAAGGCTGTGCTAATTTAGCTCGTCATATTCGTAATGTGAAAAGCTTTGGTGTACCAGTGGTGGTAGGGATTAATCGTTTTAATACCGATACTGAAGCTGAATTAGCGGTCATTAGAGAGTCAGCGGCGGCTTATGGGGTGGAGGCTATCGTGTGTACTCATTGGTCAGACGGTGGCAAGGGGGCTGAGCAGTTAGCCCATAAAGTGGTTGCTTTGGCCGAAAGCGGTGCAAGCCAATTTGCCCCCTTGTATGATGATAATTTATCGCTTTGGCATAAGGTGCGCACGATTGCCACTCAACTGTATGGCGCGGATGATATTATGGCCGATAAAAAAGTGCGGGCTGAATTTACGCGCCTTGAAGAAGAAGGCTTTGGTCATTTGCCCGTATGTATCGCTAAAACTCAATATAGCTTTTCTACTGATCCACAATTACGCGGTGCGCCTAGTGGTCATATAGTGGGGATTCGTGAGCTGCGTTTAGCGGCCGGTGCTGAATTCGTGGTGGTGATTTGCGGCGATATTATGACTATGCCGGGTTTGCCAAGGTTGCCAGCTGCTAATCAGATTGGCATTAATGCACAAGGTCAAATTGAAGGTTTATTTTAGATCACATCACAAGCCGTCTAGGCAAAACTAGGCGGCCTGTATGGTTTACGTTTTATACACAGCGCTGATTTTCAGTGATTTTTCAAATTATTTTAAACGTAAAGTCTGCCCGACGTGTAAGTGATAAGGTAGGGCTAGTTTGTTCAAACTAATCAATCGCTTAACAGGAACGCCGGTTTGACGCATCACTTCATAGACCGTATGCCCCGATTTTACTTTAAAGGCACTGGTGCGAACCTTTGAAGCATCAGCGGTACGATATTTAACTTTCTCTGACCAAGGCAAAACACCGATCTCTGCCTGAGTAAGTTTTGCGCTGGTTTTAGCTCTTTTTTTGCTGCCAATACTTTGGCTTAGCGTTTCTGTTTCAGCCTTAGCCTTGAGTAGGCGTGAGGTCGATTTACTCCCTCTAAATTTCCCATAGGCACTCATGACTTTGCTGACATAATAATGATTGCGAATTTTTCCACCGGGGCGAACATTGCCTTCTCCTGCATTATAGGCTGCGATGGTGCGGCTTAAATCACCATTATAACGGGTTAATAAATAGCTTAAATACTTCGTACCGGCATGGACATTGTGCCAAGCACTGTAGCCATTTTTTAGATTAAAGCGGCGTGCCGTCGCAGGCATCAATTGCATTAAGCCTTTTTCTCCCGAACTACCGCGTGCGCGTTTTTTAAAGCAGCTTTCAACCGTGATGACGGCTTTAACTAAATCTTCTTTAACGCCATATTTTTGGGCGGCTGAGCGGATCGGCTGATCATAAGGATCAGCTTTTTTTTCTAAAGTTTCTTTGCTCAACACTTGGCAACCAGCGGCTTCAGCCGCCTGAAAACTTTGGGTGAACACGAAAGCGGTAGCCAGTACAAAGCTGGCCGTATAAGGGTTTAACTTATCCATAAGTTCTCTCTGCTTAAAAGTAAAATCCATATTCGCTAGTAAATTTGCTTAAGTTTACGAATACTTATCATCTTTTTAATAATCAATTGCTTAAGATGCAAATAGAGTTTGTTAAGCTGGTATTAAGCTTAGTGATGAAGATATGATCATTAGGCTGGTTTGTATAGCGATTAAAAAAACTTGGCGGATAATAAACTAGCTAAGAAGAAACTACAAATAATCAAATGCTTATTCGTTTGCACCTAAGTAGTTAAGCTCTCGGTGGCGCAGTAGTACACAATCCCCGAGCTTTTGTCGAAAATGTCGATAGAGGTTTTCAGCGATATAAACTGAACGATGCCGTCCACCGGTACAGCCAATCGAAACGGTTAAATAGGTGCGTTGATAAGATTCAGGATCATCCAACCATAGTTCTAAAAAATTCTGAATACCTGTGTAAAGTGTTTGTACTCGTGGATGTTGTTGCAACCAAGTGATAATGGCAGGATCTCGACCTGTCAGGGGGCGTAATTCGGGAATCCAATAAGGATTCGGCAAGCAACGGACATCAAATACAAAGTCAGAATCGGAGGGGGCTTCGTGTTTATAGCCAAACGACTGAAACATGAGCGAGAAATTACGCAAATGCGTCTCCCCTAAGCGGGTACGCAATAATAAGCCTAATTCATAAACATTCGTCTGCGAAGTATCGACACGCCAATCGGCTTGCTCCGCTAAGAAACCTAATAAGTTTTCTTCTAATTCAATCGCTTTAGCCAGTTCTTTTTCTTCGTGGATCAACGGATGGCTACGACGGGTTTCATTATAGCGTTTTTGAATGATCGCCGCTTGTGCATAGAGGTAAATTAAATGAGTTTTGGGGTATTGCTGGCGAATACGTGCAAGAGTAACAGGAATCTCTTGAAGGCTGGCTTTGCCGCCGCGAATATCAATACCAATTGCTAAACGTTCTAGCTTGGTAATTTGCGGTGTCTGAATCAGGGCTTCAATCAATTGTGAGGGCAGATTATCAATACAATAATAGCCTGTATCCTCTAAAGTTTGGAGAGCATAACTTTTACCTGCTCCAGACATCCCGCTAATAATGACGATTTGCATGTAGAATCCGCTTATGCGGCAATTTTTTGCTCAAATAATGAACTTAAATAACCTAAAATAAGTTCTGGTTCACCCAGCTCTAGTAGCGTTTTTACAAGACCTTTACGGTTGAGAACAATAGCCAACTCGCTCAATAAAGGTTGATAGGTTTCGGTTTGGTCTTTCGGTACGATCAAGGCTAATAATAAATGGACGGGTTTCTTATCCGGCGTATCCATGTCGATACTTTCATCTAAAAGTAACAATGCTGCTTTAGCATAAGCTACTTTTAAAGAGGCATGGGGAAGGACAATGCCATTCCCCAAGGCCGTGCTACCCAATTTTTCGCGGGCGATCAGGGCATTAAAAACCGCTTCATTTTCAAAGCCGTCTTCACTGCCTTCATGGCTGAGTAATTCAGCAAGCTTTTCAAAAGCTCGCTTTTTACTGGATAACTCAGGTTCACACTCAATTCGATCCGTCGATAATAGGGTAACAATATCCATTTTTAATCTCTTTTAGTCAGCAGCTTGCAGTTGAATCGTCCGTAGGTTTTCATCACGATGATGATTTTTGAGCTTGTCTTTATGCTTTAAT
>JBJOOT010000140.1:0-9447 GCA_046051185.1 Pseudomonadota bacterium
GTCATTTGCCAACCCTGCTGGGCTAAATAAATTAAATCACGCCCCGCACCACAAGCTAAATCTAAACCTTGCCCGATTGGAATTTGATAGCGCGGCATAAATTCTTGCACAAAGCGTTGCCATAAAGGAGCTGCTTGCCAGCATTGTTGGGATTGTGAGCCTATTTCCCATTGTCCGCTAGTTTGTAAGTGCTGAACTAAATCCTCAGTCCAGACTAAATCTTCCAGTAATTGATAATCCCGTGCGCTTAAAAACTCCCGTGCTACTGTTAAGTCCTCAGGCCTACCACAAAGTTGCAAGGTTTGGGAGCGTTTAGGTAGCTCATGCAAACGGGCAAAAAGTTCGGTTGCAGGAATGGAGCAAGCACCTAAACCATGCCCAAGTTGATATTCAGGGAAGGGGCGGCAATCTATTAAAGCAATCGTTGGCATGATGAATGACTGGCTAGGGTTGAGATTTTGGTTGGAGAATATACAGACGCATTTTTTGTTTCATGTGTCCTGCCCAAGTTTCGGCTTGCTGACCTGTACCAAAGAAAAAATCGCCGCGTAAATCTCCTTTGATCGCCCCCCCCGTATCTTGTGCAAACATCAAGCGTTGCAAAGGCTGTTGGGTATCAGGATAGCTGGTATCCACCCACATGAGGCTACCTAAGGCGATCAGTTTACGATCCACTGCCAGACTACGCCCTGCGGTTAAAGGGACACCTAAAGAGCCGACGGGGCCTTGGTCAAGATTTTCACGCAAACTAAAAAACACATAGCTGGGGTTCTCATTGAGAAGTTTATCCGCCTCGGTCGGATTATCACGAATCCATTGCTTAATCGAGAACATATTAATCGTGCCGGGTTTTAATTTGCCCCATTCCTGCAAGCGCTTACCAATCGCAACATAGGGCTGGCCATTTTGATTGGCATAGGCCACCCCAATGATTTTACCATCGGCTAATTGTACTCGGCCTGAGCCTTGAATATGTAGGAAAAATAGATCTTCTTTATTATCCACCCAAACCAGTTCTTGGCCGGCTAAGGGTTGGCTCGGGCCATCAATTGTGGCTCGATCATGATAAGCCACTATCCGATTACCCTCCACTAAACGCCCGCGTACCCGTTTATCTTTTAATTCTGGGAATAGCTCGGCCAATTCAATGGTCAGCATATCGTGAGGAGGGCGATAAATAGGATATTGAAAGCGTTCACTAGGCGTGTAACTGCCTTGTAAGAGCGGTTCATAATAGCCCGTGAGTAAGCCTTCGGGCTTGAGGTTTTCACCGAATAATTGATACGGGGTAAAAAACTGCTCAAAAAAAGTGCGAGCACTCGCTGCATCTGTTACAGGATAGCTTTGAGCCGCTTGGCAAATGGTCACCCAACTAAGTTCTTTTTTAGCCATCGCCTGACAGTTATTCAGTAAAGCAGGCCACGCTTCTTGGGCTTGATCTTGAGTCCAACCCGGCAGTTGATTCCAAGCTAGAGCTTCACTCAGGATCGGCCCCGTCGGTTTAAGGGGGGGAGGCTTGGGTTTTTGATCGTCACAAGCGCTTAAAAATAAGCTAGTCGCTAAAGCCAGCGAGAGTTTCCAGCGAGAGCAGCGGTTAAGCATCACGGCATCCTTGGTAAGCAAGCGGGCATTATCAGGAAAATGACGATTAACTACAATTTAAGCCACCGTATTGTAGAGTTTGGCTAGGCTGTTAATTTGTACCTTGGTACTGATTGCAGCAGGGCGTGCTTGTGTATAAAGTAAGTCGCCAAGTTTAGGGCTATTGTCTAGCTTAAATTTGTAGTTTAGCACTACAGATACTTAATTCAGGGATCGAGATTCGGGCTTAATATTGATGAAAACCTTTCTTAAATCCATGCTAGGGCTCGCTTTAGCATGTAGCTTGTCATGGGTTCAAGCAGAAACTCCGGCAATCAGCAAAACCAGTTCAGCCAGTACGCAAACGGCTGCCATCCCCAGTGATATACGCTTAATTCCGATGGTAAACAAAGCGCAGCCTTATGATTTAGCTGCTAAATTACAGTGGAATCCGCATGATAAGCGCTGGGATAAAGTCTTAGTTTTATACAATGGTGCGAGTAAACCCTCCGCTGATCATCCGGTTTGGGTTTATTTCAAAGCCTTGGGCTTACCGGATCGTGCACCGAGTAAACCCGGTGAGAATTTAGCTTATCGACCGTTTTATGCAAATGCTTATTGCGATGGTTCGACGCCTTTGAGTAATGGCAAAGCCATGCGAGTGAGCTTTGATGAGAATGAATTAGGCGGTTATGGGCAAAAAGATTATTTCCGTGATTGGAATTGTCCACAATGGGGCATGGGTTTAAAGAATCTGGCGATTGTCAATGGCAAAGAATCGCGGACGGGGAAAGATAAAACCTTAAGAGTTAAACTTTTGAAAGGTTTATCCGGTTGTGATACGGAGCAAAGCTGTATTAATTGGAAACCTCAATTGGGGCAGAAATTTGATAGCTTATATTATTCCTATTGGGTGAAGTTTCCTGAGAATTTTGATCCCGTATTAGGAGGGAAATTGCCGGGGATTGGCAATGAAAATGCACGTACCGGTGGGGGCAAACCGACAGGACATGATGGTTGGAGCGTGCGTGTCATGTGGGATCGACAGGGTAAATTAGGTCAATATGTTTACCACATGGATCAGCGTAGTCATTTTGGTGATTTCTTTGAATGGAAGGATATTGAGATTCAAAAAGGTAAATGGCAGCAAATTAAAACCTATGTGAAGCTGAATACAGCGGGTAAAAATAATGGAGTGATTAAAACTTGGTTGGATGGCAAAGAGGTTTTAGCTAAACAGGATTTGCGCTTTCAATCAGGGGATGATTTAAAAATTGAGCGCTTCTTATTTTCGGTGTTTTATGGTGGATCGGGGCCAGAATGGGCGCCCGCTTTCGATAATGTCATTTATTTGGATGATTTTACCTTATCCGTACAGCCTTTATAAAACCTAAGTAAGTTTTAAAGATAAAAAGCCAGCTTCGTGCTGGCTTTTTTTGTATGGCTGGTCTAAAAATTAAGCGCCTTTTGGCCCGACAAAGAACCAAATGATTAAGCCAATCAATGGGAAGAATAGAATAAATAGAATCCACAATAATTTGCTCAAGCCACTGGCTGAACTTTGTGCCACTTTAATGATAGCCCAAATCGCTATGATTAAATGGATTAAGCCGAGTAGGCCACCGACCTCAATACCCATGTAAAACTCCTTTACTTACTAGCTATTAGCAGCATACTTGGTTTTTGAAAAGATATTTAAACAGCTTCAGAGTTTAGCCGAGTATTAGCGCAAGGTCTAAAAACCGTGCTTCCTTTAGAGGGTATGAGGCAAGGTATTATTTTGCTACACCGACCCTCGGCGAGGGAGTCATAAAGATAAACAAATCCAAGCAGCTTTAGAGCGCTTGGGCCCAAAAGCTGCCGAATTGCTGTATGAGCTAGGCGAGTTGCTGCACTATTTTCGCCAGTGCAGACGAGTCTAGCTCACCCTTGCCTTGTTCGACTAATTGATGCATATATTGAATCGCTAACTGTGAACTGGGCAGATTCAAATCCAAATTCTGAATCGTGTTTGCCGCAATACGCAGATCTTTATCATGCAGTTTCGCTTTGAAGCCGGGTGTGTAGTTATCCTCGATAATACGTTTGGCATGTACTTCCATCACCTTTGAACCCGCAAAGCCTCCCGCTAAAGCAGTACGCATTTTCTCTAGATCCACCCCAGAAGCTTGGGCGAGTGCAAAGGCTTCACTCACTGCAATCACGGTTTGGGCAATGATCAAATTATTACAGGCTTTCACCACTTGCCCTGCACCATGATCACCGATTAAGGTGATGGTTTTGCCTAAAGCCGAAAGAACAGGTAGTGCTTTGGCAAAATCCTCGCCTGAGCCACCCACCATAATCGTGAGCGTCCCAGCTATTGCGCCTGCTTCCCCCCCTGAGACCGGTGCATCGAGCATGCGTAAGCCTTGTGCTGCTAAGCGCTGAGCCATTGCTTTAGTCGCCACAGGGGAGATCGTGCTCATATCAATCACGAGTAGACGAGGGTTGGCTCCGGCAACAATACCCTGCTCGCCAAATAGCACAGCTTCTACATCCGGTGTATCGGATACCATTGTAATCACGATCTCTGTGTCAGCCGCTAAGGTCGCAGGGTTGGGATAAAGCTTCGCACCGGCTTGTACGAGTTCAGTAGCGGTTTCAGGTCGACGTGCATATACCCCTAGGGAATAACCCGCTTTTAAGAGGTTTAAACCCATCGGTCGCCCCATAATACCCGCACCAATCAGACCTAAACGTGGCAAGTTTGCAGTAGACATCATGATTCCCATCGCTAAATAATCGCCCAAGTTTAACAAAACCGTTAAGAAACTGCTGCTTATATCCCGTTTGGAAAGCGGCACTTATTGGGAGGCTGCCTTGCTCTGATGTAGAATGCCACACCTAATAAAACTGTTGAGGAGCTATGCATGGAACTAACGCGCAACCAAGTCGAAGCACAATTGGCGAATATTCAAGATCGTTATTTAGGCCAAGATCTCATAACCGCCAAGATGGTGAAAGAGCTAACGGTAGCGGGCGATCAGGTGACGCTAAAACTCGTGCAAGGCTATCCCGCCGGTACTTATAAAGATGAATTGCAAGCTGAGGTGATTGCAAGCTTAAAGCAATTGGGCGCAAGCTTTGTGAGTATGCAGTTTGACACAGTGATCAATGCCCATGCGGTGCAAAAAACCGTTAAACGTCATGATGGGATTAAAAATATTATTGCCGTTGCCTCTGGCAAAGGGGGGGTAGGCAAGTCGACCACTGCCGTGAATCTGGCCTTAGCACTCTTAGCCGATGGGGCTAAGGTTGGGATTTTAGATGCGGATATTTATGGCCCCAGCCAGCCCCGCATGTTGGGTATTTCGGGGCAGCCGGTGTCGGATGATGGGCGTAGCTTACAGCCGATGCGTAATTACGGTCTGAAAGCTATGTCGATTGGCTTTTTGATTGAAGAAGATACTCCGATGATTTGGCGTGGCCCGATGGTGACTCAGGCTTTGGAGCAGCTCTTGAATGATACTCAATGGGGGGACTTGGATTATTTAGTGATCGATTTACCCCCTGGTACAGGGGATATTCAACTGACTTTATCGCAGAAAATTCCAGTCTCCGGTGCGATTATTGTCACCACGCCTCAAGACATCGCGCTACTGGATGCGCGTAAGGGGCTGAAAATGTTTGAAAAGGTTGAAGTACCGATTTTGGGTGTCGTAGAAAATATGAGTATGCATGTCTGCAGTAACTGTGGGCAGGTAGAGCATATTTTTGGCTCAGGCGGTGGTGAGAGTATGGCTGAGCAATACCATATCGCTTATTTAGGCGGTTTGCCTTTGGATATTCAGATTCGGGAGCAAGCCGACAGCGGTCGTCCAACGGTTGTCGCTGATCCTCAAGGGAAAATCGCGGGGCTTTATCATGAAATTGCCCGCAAAGCTTCAGCCCGTTTAGCTCGCCAAGCTAAAGATTACAGTGCTAAATTCCCGACGATTAAAATCCAAAACGTTTAGTGCTCAAGGTATTTGCAGCGCTTAGGCCACGGTTTGCACCGTGGCTTTTTTGTTTTAGTATGCCTAATCAATTTTAACGAGCACGAGCGAGTCGAGAGAACGATGAGTATTAAGTCTGATCATTGGATACGGCGTATGGCCGAACAACAGGGCATGATTGAACCCTTTGAGCCTAATCAAGTGCGCTCAAATAATGGCGAAAAGATTGTCTCTTACGGAACTTCTAGCTATGGCTATGATGTACGCTGTGCGAATGAGTTTAAGATTTTTACCAATATTAATTCAGCCATCGTTGATCCTAAGCAGTTTGATGCCAATAGCTTTGTTGATTTTGTCGGCGATGTTTGCATTATCCCACCGAATTCTTTTGCTTTGGCTCGCACCGTCGAATATTTCCGTATCCCGCGTTCAGTCCTGACGATTTGTTTAGGTAAATCCACTTATGCGCGTTGCGGCATTATTGTCAATGTCACGCCCCTTGAGCCGGAATGGGAAGGGCATGTGACTTTAGAGTTTTCAAATACCACGACCTTACCCGCGAAAATTTATGCTCATGAAGGGGTAGCACAGATGTTATTTTTAGAGTCCGATGAGATTTGTAGTACTTCTTATAAGGATCGAGGGGGGAAGTATCAAGGACAAACGGGAGTGACTTTACCACGCACTTAAATGCTGAAAAATGCGCCTACTCCCAGGGGAGAGAGCAGACGCAATCTGAACTAAAAATGCGAGTCCCTCCGCGATTTTTGTCTTCCTATCCAACAAAGTCGATGTTGAAGCCTGAATAGTTCAATGACGGGCTAATTGATTTTAAAGATGTTTTATGCCCAGAAAAAGATCAACTTTTCACAATTTGCCGAATAATCTGTGGAAAAACTTTTCATGATAACCCCTTATCTGCTTTTATCCACAGCTGGTCTATGCCAAGCAGAAGCTGAACTCTAGGTTAACTAACTTACAAGGAGAGGCAAAAGGCTTAAGCCGTCTGCTTACATAAATTCTTATAAAAAGTACAGGAGTTCGTACTATGTCATTTGATATTTCAAAAGGAATTGGTGTTTCTAGTGGCTACGGCAGTGATTTCGCAGCTCAAAACCTCACACCCTTAACGACCCCCGCCGTTGCTGATATTCAGCAGTTTAATGCGGCGATGGGCAAATCTTCAGAGTTTGCTATTAACTCAAATCAAGCGGGCAGCACCCCATTTAGTAGTAGCTTTGGTAGTAATCTATCGACGGCCGATCAAGTGAATCAAATGAATCAAGCCAACTCAGTAGGGCAGGCTCAGGGCAGTGGCGGGAGTGCCAATGCTGCCAATACCGATCAAAGCCTCCAATCTTTATTGAGTAGCCTGATGAGTTTGTTGTCACAGATTATTAGCCAAATGCAAGCTGATAAAAACGCAAGTAGTTCAGGCGATAACTCAGGGGCGGCAGCTAATACCGGCAATATAGGGAGTAAAACTAAGGCAGGGGCGGGTGAAGGGGCTAAGGGTACGGGGAATAGTGCTGCAAATTCAGCCACTAATCAGGCCAATGCAAAAGGTAGCTGTGATTGCAGTGCTACTGATGCAAGTCAAGCTGCTGATAGCACAACGGCTACCCCTGCTGTTGATCAACCCACTACCAATAATAGTTCAAGTGCTAGCAATAATTCGACGCAATCAGATCAACTAGCACAGCTCTTACCAGTAATTATGCAGTTGATTCAAATGCTGATGCAGCAAATAGGTAGCTCTAATTCTGCAACGACTGGAACTGGGGCTTAAATACAGCCTTGTTAAGGACTAGCCAGCTGATCAATTAAGACGGATATTAAGTAAGACAGCTATTAAGGCAGCTCAGCTAATAAGCGCCGCAGTTTTTTTAAGAGACTGCGGTACTGTGGGGCTTCTGCGCTATAACATAAGCTTTGATAGGTTTCAGTAAAGGCTAAAATTTTCTCTGCCTGTGCAGGTAAGGCTTGTGCCGCTAAAGCGCCAAATTCACTCGGGGTTTGCTCTAAGCGTCGCTCAAGACCTTGTTTTTTCAAGCGCTCAGTAAAGCGTCGATATAAGCGATGTTCTAAGGCTTCAGACGGTGCTTGCCGAGTTAAGCCCAGCCAGATTAAGCTGCTCAAAGCTAAGCCTGCCAGTAAACCTAAAGTCAATCCTAGTAATTTTGTTAAGCTCAGTTCACCCACCAGTTGATCTAAGAATTGAATTTGGGTTTTAGTGTCATAACTTAAAATCCAGCGTTGCCAGCCATATTGCATACTATCTAATTGTTGGCGAATACTGTTTAACCAAGCAAATTTGCGATTGGAAAAGACCGAGTGTTCAAGAATCTGCCCTTCTTTTTTAAGCGCGGCTTCTAGGTTTTGTTCAGTACGCTCAGGGGCAACCATACTAGTTGGATCCACTCTTAACCAACCTTGATTGGGCAACCAAACCTCCGCCCAAGCATGGGCATCAAATTGATGGACGGCTAGATACTTGCCTGCTGTATTCCATTCACCGCCTTGATAACCAAGGACAACTCGGGCTGGAATACCAACGGCACGCATTAGAAACACAAAGCTACCCGCATAATGCGAACAAAATCCCCGTTGGGAATCAAACAAAAAGCCATCAATAGTATCTTTATCACCTAACAAGGGTGGGCTTAAGGTGTAGAAGAAGTTCTGCTCTTTAAAGCGTTTTAATACTGTTTGGATATAATCCCTTTCATTATCGGCGGCAGCATATAAACTTTTGGCTAATGTTCGACTACGAGCATCGCCTTGTGAGGGCAGCTGTAAGGCTAGAGCGCGTAACTTTGGGCTAAGTTTGAGGTCTCGAATCGATTCGGGGCGACTGATTGCACGAAGCAGCAGCGGGCTTTGTAAAGTTTGTTTAGCCATGACTCGATAGTCAGCCGCCCGTAAAACTTCACCTTGTACTTCAGTGGTTGGGTTTAGGGTAAATAACCAAGCCTGCCCTGATGGCTCATAAATAGCCTCATATTCGTAAGCAGCCCCTTGAGCCTTAATGTTTTGCTCTTGATAGCCATAGTCTTGTTTAATAGCCCATTTTAACTGCTCAACATCTTGCTCGCTGGCAAATTGCCGCCATTCATGCCCATCAAAATGATTTAGAACCAAACCCTGCCAATACAATTCAGATTGAGGAGGGCGTTCAGTTTTGAAATTAACGCGAAACGCCAGATCTCCTGATTGACTCAGCTTTTCAATATCGCCCGGGGCCATTCGATCCAAAAGACCCCGTGTGCCTTGCTCCATCGGTAGGGGTAAATTCCAAAAAGGCTGCAAGCGTGGTGCGAATATAAAAATAATTACCATCAACGGCAAACACTGCAATAGCATTTGCCCAGCTATCCACACATTAAACTTGACTTGTTGTGATGGGGTTAATTCTTCGAGCGTTTGTTGCACGCCGACCAAAGCTCCGGTCAATACAATCAGGGCTAGGGTCGCATATAGGCCGGCTATAATGCTTTGGGTGTAAAGAAAATTGAGAGCAACGAGGAAATAGCCCGTTAAGATAAGCACTAAAGCATCGCGCTTTTTGACAGCTTCGACCGCCTTAAAGGCAAACCCAAGGAGTAATAGAGCAGACATCGCCTCTAGCGAGGGTAAACTTAAGCCACTTAAAAAGACGCCAGCAATCCCGATTAAAAGCAGCCCCGCTTTCAGTAAAGTATTCGGTTGGTTGGCTTTGCCCGCAAGAACTCGCAAGCGCCAAGCGGCAGACAGTAGCACCACGGCTAATAGCCAAGGTGGCAGACTGGTAGTAAAAGGGAGCATGACAATTAATTGTGCAGCTAACAGCCAAATCATACCTGTATAAGTAATAAAGGCTTGTGGTGAGGCTTGCTTATTTTTGAACATG
>JBJOOT010000141.1:0-9440 GCA_046051185.1 Pseudomonadota bacterium
ACAGATAGTATTACCTGTGCGGGGCGTTTTAAAAGTCTTCTTTTGCATTTAGAGCAAGAGTTTAAGAGTTCAGTAGTCGTACTGATTGATGAATATGATAAGCCGATTTTAGATGCCTTATTAAACCCTGAGATGGCTAAAGCGAATCGTGATTTTCTGCGGGGTTTTTATGGTACGATCAAGGACTATGATGCCCATATCCAATTTAGCTTTTTAACGGGTGTGAGTAAGTTTTCTAAGGTTAGTTTATTTTCCGGCTTGAATAATTTATATGATCTAACTCTAGACCCGGTTTACTCGGCGATTTGTGGTTATACCGATAATGATTTAGATGAGCTATTTGCGCCAGAGCTAGTAGGATTAGATCGTGAGCTGATTCGTGAATGGTATAATGGCTATCACTGGCTGGGTGAAAGAGTTTATAACCCTTTTGATATTCTGCAATTATTTAAGCGTCGCCAATTTGATAACTATTGGTTTGAAACAGGAACTCCGACATTTTTAGTCGAGCTATTATTTCAACGTAAATTACCTACTCTGTATCTTGATCCTATGATTAGTAGTAGTAGCGTTATTTCTAGTTTTGACATTGACAAAATTGCGACCGAAGCGCTGTTATTTCAAACAGGCTATCTGACTATTAAGCATAGCCAACGAGCAGGAGGACAGACCTTTTATACCTTGGGTTATCCTAATAAAGAAGTCTATCAAAGCTTAAATGAAAGCTTATTAGCCGTCTTAGTCAATACCTCTGAGCAAAGCCAGAATACTTTGCGCCTTTATGAGTTACTGCTGCAAAATGACTTTACGGGCTTAAAACAGCTCTTTCATAGTTTTTTTGCCAGTATTCCTTATCAGTGGTATAACAATAACTCGATTCAACAGTATGAAGGCTATTATGCAAGTGTCTTTTATTCTTATTTTGCCTCCTTAGGTTTAGAGCTAAGGGTTGAGGATAGTACCAATCTGGGGCGGATTGATATGACTTTGTTGTTCAATCAGCAGGTTTATTTGTTTGAATTTAAAGTAGTCGAGTTTGCCCCTGAAGGTAAAGCCTTACAGCAACTGAAAGCTAAAGGTTATGCTGAGAAATATAAGGCTCTCCAGCAACCTATTTATTTAATTGGTGTCGAGTTTAGTAAAAAGAGTCGTAATGTGGTGGATTTTGTGGTGGAGTTGATTGACTCGTAAGCGTTTTCTATTTTGGCAAATAGGAGGTCATATCCGCTGGACTAGGCATATTAATGTCCCAATCGAACTCATTAGTCCAAGTGGATTTAAGGGTAAGTGAAAATAAAATCCCTTGTGTTGATCTGGGTGAAAAGCGATAGACTGTTCAGTCCGTTTCCATTTGAGAAAAGTATATGGATATATTTAATTGCAACTCAATCGAAGAAATTAGATCTCAAATTGATAAAATTGATGGAAACCCTGAAATCGTTGAAGCCGTTTACAGAAAAATGATTTCATGTTTCATCAAAGAAGAGTTGAAGCAACACTTTTTAATAATAAACAAAGCGTCCAACTAGATAATTACCAGCAACAAAATCAAAGCTACCAGCTTGATTTTCATAAAAAATACTGTATACTATTACGCCCCACAACCTTAGGGCAGCATATGCAAGCACCCTGTCGTTTTATTTTAAATTGTAAGCAGTATACATAATGAGTTCTATTCCAAAATGTCCGAAGTGTGGTTCTGAATACGGATACGAAGATGGTGGTCTTTTTATTTGTCCAGAATGCTCTCACGAATGGGCCGCTGCATCATCCGAAGAAAATACTGAAAAAGAAAAAGTCGTACGGGATGCAAATGGTAATGTACTCACCGACGGCGACACGGTAACCGTGATTAAAGATTTAAAGGTGAAGGGGTCGTCGCTTGTAATTAAAGTTGGCACTAAAGCAAAGAACATCAGACTTGTTGAAGGTGACCATGACATTGATTGCAAAATTGATGGTATTGGCGCAATGCAATTAAAGTCAGAGTTTGTCAAAAAAGTTTAATGCTAGCTTATTGTTGCACCTGACAAGCACCCGATGGTGAGTTTCCCGCAGGTCTGCTTCATTAAGAATATCGTTACTGATATGCCTCCCTATGCCGTAGTCGGAGGCAATCCGGCAAAGGTAATCAAGAAACGTTTCTCGCAAGAAAGAGTGTTGGCGCTTGAGGAAATCGCTTGGTGGGACTGGCCAATTGAAAAGATTTCAAAGCACTTGGCTGTTATCGTATCCGCAGACGTTGAAGCCCTCAGAGTATGCTCCGATGGCTAAGTTCTCATTCTACCGGATCTGCGCGAAAAGCCGCGCCAGCTGGTGAATTCAAGCATTAGGCTTGTGTGCCGTCTTGATACGCGGAAAAGATCAAAAAACATACCAAACACCTTGTTGTATAAAGGCTATTCGGACATAAAACTTCAATCGTTGCCATAGATGACTACTCTAACTGAATTAATCTCGTTAGTTTAAATACTATTCAACCTTTTGGAGACATGACTGTTAGTTTTTTAGTTTATCCGTAATTTATATCCGCTGATCGACACATTTCTACTTAATACTCAAGATATAGAATAACGAAGCTAGTATTTGAGGTGTTAATGACAGAAAGGATATGAGTTATGGATGTGACTAGTAAAGCAGGGGTTCGAGGGGTAAGTGAAAATAATGAGTCAAATAAATCAGTAAATTCTGATATTAAAAATGAAAAAAACTCGAAGCGCTTTGCCGCTATTATGAATATACCAATGGGTCTAGAGTCGTTAACTCAGAGTCAGGTTCAGCAAGTGAATAAAACTAGCGAATTTCAATCTGTCGCTTATCGAGAAGAAGGTACAGCAGGCCATGGTAATTTAGTCATTGAGGGCGATGCGAAAATTCAAGGTTATGTTGCTGACATGCCAGCAAATTTTAACCTAGAAACGCAGGCGACAGAGGGTCAACGCTGTAAAAAAATTAATGAAGGTCAGGAAAAGGAGGCTATTGTCTGTATCGGTTCAAATAATAATATCCCACCTGAAGGAGATGTTGATTTTGTAGCCATTAATGATAAATGGTACAAAATTCGTTCAGGTACTGCTATCGTTAGTCAGGATCCTAATACTAACGAAACAATCATCAGGCCAAAAGGGGCGAGTATTGGTACTTTTGGTATTAGTCCTAATTTAGATTGGGATCCGAACAAAGATTGGAAAAATAACTTATCTGACTCTGGCAGTGTAGTACATGAGGTAAATAATCAGAGTCCTTTTCCTTGGTCATCGCCTTCTAAATCTTTAGAACCCGTACAATATCTCAATCGCCTCAATACAGAGCAAGGCCTAGCACCTCTACCAGTGACCCCTCCTCCTGCTCCAGATGCTAGTATTTAAAAAATTCATGGTGATGCAATGATGCTCTTTATGTTTGCAGGCTTTCTATTTTTGTGGGCTCTAGCAATTATTATTTTTCGACTGATACCCTTAGAGACAAAATGGGTATCAAGAATAGCCATCGGTTTATTAGCTATTACTTTAATAGTGGCTATTGTGACTTATATAACCCCTCGCACTGCAGAGCCTTATTGCAATAGCCTTGCCCATCATCATTGGCCTCAAGGATCATTCCTTATTTATGGAGTGATCTTCTTTTTAAGTACGCTCTTGTTGAGCTTATATGCTCGATGGTTTGGAGCACTATATGCAATCTTAGTGCTATTTCCACTGGCGTTAGGGGCTTGGGTGGTGAAAGAATTATGTGCCGGAATGGCCTTTAACTTTTTATCTGATTTAATACAAAGCCTTACTCTTTTAGTTACCTTCCCATTAACAGCAATTGTTTTTGGAGGCATTTTTTTGTTTTATTTAATCTATGCAAGTTGGTATAGCAAAAATCTAATTCTACCAAGTATGGCTTTATTTAGTTTGTTTTTATTATTCTTTCAACATTCTATGTTAGATTGGTTTAGATTCATTATTGATTTTTAAATCATCAAAAGGATTCACCTAGCTAGAGACACTAGGTGATCTCTTCAGTTGATTGAGGAATGACTCAGACAGACATTTACTCAATCACTTTCGGCACTAAATACAAGCCATCTTCCACTTCGGGTGCAACAGCTTGATAGGCCTCCCGATGATTGGTTTCTGTTACCACGTCTTCCCGTAGGCGTTGCACGGAATCTAAAGGATGTGCCATTGGCGCGACGCCTTCCGTATCCACAGCACTAAGTTGTGCGACTAAATCAATAATGCTACTGATTTTACTCACATAAGCAGCGGTTTGATGGTCTGGAATCGCTAACCGTGCTAAATGTGCTACTTTTTGCACTTCTGCTTCACTAATCGTTGACATACTTAGCCCTCTAGCTTCTGTTTCAGAATATCATTCACGGTATTGGGGTTGGCTTTACCTTTGGAGGCTCGCATGGCTTGCCCTACAAAGAAAGCAAATAGTTTATCTTTACCGCTACGATACTCAGCGACTTGTGAGGGGTTTTTCGCAATGATTTCATCAATCATCGCTGCAATCGCTCCTGTATCACTGAGCTGCTTTAAACCTTTGGCTTCAATAATCGCGTCAACTTCGCCCTCGCCCTTCCACAATGCCTCTAGTACATCTTTAGCGGCGGTTGAAGAGAGGGTATTGTCCTGAATTCGACTTAAGAGCTGAGTTAAGGTTTCAGCCGTCACGGGAGCTGCGCTAATCTCTAACTCATGCTTATTCAATAAGGCGGCTAAGCCTCCCATTAGCCAATTGGCGGCTAATTTCGCATCCTGCGTGCCCTTAGCGACCGCCTCAAAATAATCGCCTAGCTCACTGCTAGCCGTTAAAGCCTCGGCTTCATAGCTACCTAAGTGATACCTTTGCATGAAGCGCTGCTTTTTCGCATCGGGTAATTCAGGTAAGTTCGCTCGGACTGCTTCAATATCTGCTGGGGTAATTTCTACCGGTAATAAATCAGGATCAGGGAAATAGCGGTAGTCATTGGCATCTTCTTTGCCTCGCATCGAGCGGGTTTCACCTTTATCAGGGTCATAGAGCCGTGTTTCTTGCACGACTTTGCCACCCGATTCAATTAGCTCAATTTGACGCTCAACTTCATAATTGATCGCCCGCTCAATAAAGCGGAAAGAGTTCAGGTTTTTGATTTCTGCGCGAGTACCAAACGGCTGGCCGGGTTTACGTACTGATACATTGGCATCACAGCGGAACGAGCCTTCCTGCATATTGCCATCACAAACACCTAAATAGCGCACCAGCGCATGCAGCTTTTTCATATAAGCCACGGCTTCTTTAGCCGAGCGCATATCCGGTTCAGACACGATTTCTAACAGCGGTGTACCGGCGCGATTTAAGTCAATACCGGTTTTGCCATGAAAATCTTCATGTAAAGATTTGCCTGCATCTTCTTCTAAATGTGCGCGGGTAATACCCACTCGTTTGGTAGTACCCTCATCGAGTTCAATATCTAAATGGCCTTGAGCGACAACAGGCAATTCAAACTGACTAATTTGATAGCCTTTTGGCAGGTCGGGGTAGAAATAATTTTTCCGTGCAAAGATCGAGCGCGGGGTAATGGTGGCATTAATCGCTAAGCCTAAGCGAATGGCCATTTCTACCGCTTTTTTATTCAATACCGGCAAAACACCTGGCATTCCCAAATCAACGAGGCTGGCTTGAGTATTTGGCTTTGCACCATAAGCTGTGGACGATCCAGAAAAGATTTTACTATTCGTGGCAAGCTGAGCATGGATTTCCAGCCCAATAACGGTTTCCCATTCCATAACGGTCTCCTTAGGCAAATTGGGCAGGCACTTGTTGATGCCAATCGCTATTTAACTGATATTGATGTGCCACATTCAGCATTCGCGCTTCTTGGAAATAATTACCAATTAACTGCATGCCCACAGGCAAGCCATCCGCCGCAAAACCAATCGGGAAGGTCATCCCCGGCAAGCCCGCTAAGCTGGTGGGGATGGTATAAATATCTGCTAAATACATCGCCACCGGATCATCCGCCTTTTCACCAATTTTAAAAGGTGTAGTCGGCGCTGAAGGCCCCATAATTACATCGACATCCTTAAAGGCATCTACAAAGTCTTGCTTGATTAAGCGCCGAACTTTCTGTGCTTTTAAGTAATAAGCATCGTAATACCCCGCCGATAAAGCATAAGTACCGACCATAATCCGCCGTTTGACTTCTTCGCCAAAACCTTCCCAGCGACTGCGCTGGTATAAATCCATCAAATCTTTTGGATTTTCGCAGCGATGTCCAAAACGCACGCCATCAAAACGTGAGAGGTTCGAAGAGGCTTCTGCCGGTGCGACCACATAATAAACTGGCACTGCTAAATGTGAGTTCGGTAATGAAACTTCTTTCACTACGGCCCCAAGCTGTTCAAATTCTTTGACGGCGCGTTCAATCACGGCGGCTACTTGAGCATCTAAACCGGCTGCAAAGAACTCTTTCGGTAAACCAATCCGTAGGCCTTGAATAGAGTCATTTAAGCTAGCGGTATAATCCGGTACGGGCTCATTCGCACAAGTCGAGTCGCGTTCATCGAAGCCTGCAATCACATTTAAGGTTAAGGCGCAGTCCTCCGCCGAAACAGCCATAGGGCCACATTGGTCGAGGCTAGAGGCAAAGGCAATCATCCCATAACGTGAAATTCGTCCGTAAGTAGGCTTAATCCCTGTGATCCCGCAAAATGAACCAGGTTGGCGAATCGAACCACCCGTATCCGTCCCTAACACCATCGGTGCTAAGCGGGCTGCAATCGCTGCCGCCCCACCACCCGAGCTACCCCCTGGGACACAATCGGTATTCCACGGATTGCGTACCACGCCATAGGCTGAGTTTTCATTGGATGAACCCATAGCGAATTCATCCATATTATTTTTACCTAACAGGACTCCGCCGGCCTTTTTTAATTGTGTAGCCACATGCGCATCATAAGGCGAAATAAAATTAGCTAGCATCTTAGAGCCGCAAGTAGTCAGGATGCCTTCTGTGCAGAATAGGTCTTTGAGCGCATACGGCACACCCGCTAAAGGCCCTGTCAATTCACCTTTACGAATTTGCTGGTCGATAGCCTGAGCTTGTTGCTGTGCTTGCTCGCGTAGCACCGTAATATAGGTATTCAAGGCTCCATCTAAACGCTCAATACGATCTAGATAGGTATCCGTGGCCTCCATCACTGAGAACTGTTTGCTATGAATACCGCTATGCAGTTCTTTGAGCGATAAAGAGCTAATAGAATCTTGGGACATGCTGTCTCCGAATTTTATAAGCGTGTGAGAGTGCTGGTAATAGCACTGCCCACTGGATGAGTGGGCAGGTTTAACCAGAGAATTAAGCGGGTTACTATAGTTCAAGCACAGAGTCGGTCGCAAGCAACCACAAGCTTATTTAAAGACTGGAACGGCTCCGTTAATAATGTAATTAGCATTATAGGTGGTATTGCCTGGGTGTAATAACACATTACCTAGCAAGAGATTAGTGTCATTCTTTGGCCCTGCATAAATGGTGACTCCATCTAAATTAATGTCGGTGGCAAAATAACCTGTCATCAAATAAGACGTATTGACTCCAAGATTAGTGGGTGAAATTAATAAAGCGCCTAAGATGACATTCAAGTCACTACCTGGCCCATTAGTGATAATGGTATTACTGTTATTGACATCACCCGCCCACAGCATAGCCATTGTACTATTAGCGAGTTGCGCATTTTTGCCATAAGTAGCGGTTTTGGGCGTCGTGAAGTCAATCAACGTGCTGACGGTAGACAAGGCCATCGGGCTGGCAGTCATGACACCTAAATGATTACGATGGTCAAGCGCTACATAATAGTTGCCGGGCTGCACATCATGAATCACAATCTCTTTAGAGCCTGTTTTCCCATCAACGATCTGACCATTGCGCAGTAGGACGCTTGCATGTGTCATGATGCGTTTTTCTGGTGCTATTGCATCGCGTAATTCAATTAAGACCCAATCGACTACTGCCTCATTACCTATACGGTTATAGATCGTATCTGCAAGCGTTTCTTGCCCTATATGTCCAAATGGTGAAGCTGCATTCAATGAGTTGGTATAACCGAAAGAACTACTGAGCGAGCCATAGGGTTGTTGTTTAGGTAGATAGCCTAAACGCCGTAAATCATCCGCCATTAAACCTGTACTTGAGCTATAAACACCCTGTAAAAAGGCGCGTAGGCTCAAGCGAATATACGGATTCACAACTGGATCGAGATAGTCAAGAATTTCATCTAAATCTTCATCCATTGCATCCGCTGGATTCCCATCGTTATTAGGGTCTGGCTTTTCATCCCGAGTCGGAATGCGATCATTATCATCATCAAGATCTCGGTAGTTATGTATGCCATCTTTATCAGAGTCTATACCATCATCAGGATTACCATTGCCATTAGGGTCGGGCTGTTCGAATTTTGTCAGTAATTTATCATTATCATCATCCGCATCTAGATAATCCGGGGTAGCATCTTGATCGGTATCATCATCCGTTGGCGTATTCCCATTATAATTCTCATACCAAGTTTGAATCAGATCACCATCATCGTCTTTGTCAAGATAGTTCGGAATACCATCTTGATCGGTATCATCATCCGCAGCTGTACCCCCGTTATAGTTTTCTAGTTTAGTGGGGACACTATCATTGTCATCATCGGTATCGAGGTAATCGAATACACCGTCTTTATCTAAATCAAGACTTGGGCTGGCTTTGCCGCCATTTTCAGTCAGGGTGGGAACGCTATCGCCATCATCATCAGGATCAATCAAATCAGGGATACGATCACCGTCTTGATCGGCAGGGGTCGATACGGTTTTACCGACTTCAAGATTATCTGGCAAACCATCTTGATCACTATCCATGCTATCTGGATTAGAACCAATAGCTGCTTCTTGAGCATTAGTGAGGCCATCACCATCATTATCTTTGTCAGGTGCATGTAAATCATATTTATCTAAATAATCAGGCATGCCATCCTTATCCGAATCTTTAGCATCTTCGGGTTGGTGATTAGCATTGGGGTCATTATTTTCTGTAGCCGAAGGCTTAGCATCACCATCATCATCCGCATCTAGATAATCAGGGATACCATCTTGGTCGGTATCATCATCCGTGGGAGTATTCCCATTGTAATTTTCATATTGGGTGTAGAGGCCATCATTATCATCATCGGCATCCAGATAATTACCTATACCATCAGCGTCAGTATCTTTAGTTCCCTCTGTTTGGGTATTGATACCATCACCATCATCATCGGTATCGAGATAATTAGGCAGCCCATCCGCATCAACGTCTTTACTACCCTCTTCTTTAGTGGGAATGCTGTCATTATCATCATCAGCATCTAGAAGATTGGGAATACCATCTCCATCCGTATCGGCGGGGTTGGTCGGGTTACTGCCTGCTTCAGTTTTGTCATCAAGCCCATCAC
>JBJOOT010000142.1:0-9406 GCA_046051185.1 Pseudomonadota bacterium
TCTTATTATGACTAAATTTAGATCTGATAGAGATCTATTAATTTTAATAGATTATTTTCGAATATAAATTATATTATAATATTTAATTATAAAAACTTACATAATCAAAAATTTAAAATATATCTTGTGAAAGATATCTAAGGAAATTTTAGTTAGATAGTGCCCGCCCACACAAAGCAAACAACTTGCAAAAGGAGGAGTCAATGACGCATAACCGACATTATTTTAAGGGTCAGTGGTTAGAGGGTGAAGGTACATTATTGCAAGTCGATAACCCCGCCACTGAAGCGCTCTTTGCTGAATTAAAGCTCGCTAGCGAAGCCCAAATTTTACCGGCAGTTAAATTAGCCAAACAAGCACAGCAAGCATGGGGGCGCTTAGCGAGTTATGAGCGGGCTGCCTATTTACATAAGCTAGCCGCTCAATTGCTCTTAAATGCAGAAAAAATAGGCTCTGTACTCGCTCAGGAATCCGGCAAAAGCTTAGCGGATGCCGAAGCAGAAGTGCGCTATGGTGCGGAAATTACGCGCTATCATGCGGAGTGGAGTCGGCGCATTGAAGGTGAATTGATTCCCAGTGATAGCCCCACAGAACAATTATTGCTCATGCGGGAACCCCTAGGTGTCGCGGTCTGTTTAATTCCATTTAACTACCCAATTTATACGCTCTTACGCAAACTTGCACCTGCTTTGATCACCGGCAATACTGTGATTATCCGCCCAAGTAATCACACTCCCTGCTCCGCACTGGCTTTAGCGGAAGCGGTCGAGCAAGCGGGCTTACCCCTCGGAGTTGTGCAAATCGCCGTCATGGATCATGCCGTCTGTGAAACGCTGTGTCGCCAACCAGAAGTCGGGATCATCTCGCTCACGGGGAGTGTGGAAGCAGGTCGACAAGTGCTGGATTACAGCAAGACCCATATCGCCAAAGTCTCTTTAGAATTAGGTGGCAAAACCCCTGCTATTGTCGCGGATGATGCGGATTTAGCTGCTGCAGCCACTGCGATTGTTAATTCCAAAACCACGCATTGCGGGCAACTCTGTACCGCTGTTGAGCGGGTGTATGTGCATCACACTGTTTATCCATCGATGCTGGTTTTGCTACGCAAAGCAATGGCTGCCCGCAGCTTCGCTAATCGCTTAGAGCAACCCGCTGCGATGGGGCCCTTAATCAGTAAAGCGGCTCAACTGCGTACTCATGCTTTAGTTCAAGCAGCCCAAGCCGCTGGTGCTGTATGTGAAATAGGTGGCTATTTACCCGAAAACGCAGGCTATTTTTATCCTGCCACCTTACTCAGCAAGGTGAATCATTCCATGCAAGTGCTACAAGATGAAACCTTTGCGCCTGTACTTTGCATTATGCCCTACCAAGACTTAGACGAAGCCTTAGCACTGGCCAATGATCATCAATATGGTTTAGCCTCTGTGTTATTTACTAATCGCTACAAGGATGTAATGCGAGTTGCGACTCAGATTGAAGCAGGCGAACTCTATATCAATCGCACGCCTGCTGATCCTTATCAGGGCTTTCATGCAGGCTGGAAAAAATCGGGCTTAGGTGGCGATGATGGCAAACATGGGATGCTAGAATTTACTCAAACCCGCATGGTGGCTTTGAATTTTGCCTAATCCCTCCCCTAAAGACGATTTTATTGTAGGTATACAGGTTAGCTAATGAAAATAACGGAATTAACAAGCTATATAGTCGCCACACCTTACCCTCATATCGGGGGGCGGTATTGGATCTTAGTACGCTTAAAAACAGCCTGTGGCCTTGAAGGAGTTGGCGAGATTTACTCCGCTAGCTTCCATCCTAACGCTCAAGTGCCGATGATTGAAGATGTATTCCAGCGCTATTTGTATGGGCATGATCCGCACCATATCGAGCGTTTTTATCGCCAATGCTATTCCAGTGGCTTCACCCAACGCCCCGATTTAAGCATGATGGGCATTGTCAGTGGTTTAGAAATGGCTTGTTGGGACATCATTGGTAAGGCTGCGAATAAGCCGGTTTACGAACTGATCGGGGGTAAAATACATGAAAAACTCCGCTGCTATACCTATCTTTACCCCAAAAACACGGCCGGCGAATACGATTATAGCGACCCCTATTTAGCCGCCGAATCGGCTGCCGAATATATGCAAAAAGGCTTTACTGCGGTTAAATTCGATCCCGCTGGCCCTTATACGGCCTATTCAGGGCATCATCTTTCCTTAGAAGTCATGCAACGCTGTGAGTTATTCTGCCAACTGATTCGGGAAGCCGTCGGTGATCAATGTGACTTATTATTCGGCACGCATGGACAAATGACCCCGGCCTCTGCGATTCGACTGGCTAAACGTCTGGAAGCTTATGATCCTCTATGGTTTGAAGAACCGGTTCCCCCCGGCCAGCCGGAAGCAATGGCTGAAGTGGCTCGCAAAACAAGTATTCCCATTGCAACAGGCGAGCGTTTAACCACTAAATATGAATTTGCTGCCCTCTTACAAGCCGGCGGTGCGAGCATTTTGCAAATGAATCTTGGGCGAGTAGGCGGTATTTTAGAGGGCAAAAAAATTGCTAGTCTAGCCGAAGTCTATTATGCGCAAATCGCACCCCATCTCTACAATGGCCCGATTGGGGCTGCTGCTAGTATTCAATTAGCCACGGCAACCCCGAATTTTTTAATTCAAGAGAGTATCGAAACTTGGGGTGGTTTTTATAGTGAGCTGCTGCATCACCCCATTCAATGGGAAGAAGGTTATATTATCCCCCCCACGACCGCTGGTTTAGGTATTGCCGTCAATTGGGAGGTGGTTGCCGCCCATAGCCCCTATACAGGCGACGGTTTACATCTACAAATGTACCCCACTCCTTATGATGTGAAAGACCATGCACCCGCCAAAGGCTGAATATGATTATATTATTATCGGAGCAGGCTCAGCAGCTTGTATTCTAGCCGAGCGCTTAAGTGCTTCGGGTCAGTTTACGGTACTCTTGCTCGAAGCAGGGGGAAAAGATCGACATCCGTGGTTCAAGATACCGATGGGTTATGGCAAGCTTTATTACAATCCGCGCTATAACTGGATGTATCAAACCAGTCCACAAACCGAACTAAAAAACCGCAAGCTGTATGTACCTCGTGGCAAAGTCCAAGGGGGTTCGGGGGCGATTAATGCCATGATTTATGTACGCGGTGCCAAACGTGATTTTGATGATTGGGCAATAGCAACCGGAGATCCTGCTTGGTCATCAGCCTCAGTGTTACCCTATTTCAAAAAGCTAGAAACTCACTGGCATCCCGATGCGCAGTGGCATGGACACACCGGTAAAATTCATGTGAATTCCTTGCGCTCAGGTATACATCCTGTTTGTTATCACTTTTTAACAGCCTGCCGTGAATTAGACTACCCTGAAAATCCAGACTTCAATGGAGCACAACTGGAAGGCTTTGGGGTTTATGATGTCAATATTGAGCATGGCATGCGTGATTCTAGCTCGCGTGCTTATTTGCAACCCGCTTTAAAACGACGCAATTTAACTCTGCTCACAAATACCTTAGCGCAACGCATTATCTTTAATGAGCATAAACGGGCGATTGCGGTGCAAGTTGCTCAAGGAGAAACTCAGCGCCACTATGCAGCGCGTAAAGAAATCTTGCTCTGTGCAGGCGCGATTGATAGCCCGAAATTATTAGAATTATCCGGCATTGGGAATGCTGAACATTTGCAACATTTAGGAATTCCAGTGGTTAAACATTTGCCGCAAGTCGGCGAGCGCTTACAAGATCATTTATGCGCTAGCTACTATTACAAAACTAAAGTCCCGACCTTAAATGAACGCTTCAATTCACTCATTGGGCAAGCGTGGATGGGTTTGCAATACGCGCTCACCCGCACTGGACCTTTAGCCTTAAGTGTGAATCAAACCGGTGGCTTTTTTAAAAGCGACCCGACACTTGCCGCCCCCAATCTGCAGCTTTATTTTAATCCACTGTCTTATACCATTCCCAAAGAGGGTAAGGTTGCTATTAAAACCGATCCTTATCCGGGGGTGCTCCTCGCTTTTGCGGCTTGCCGCCCGACTAGCCGGGGCAGTGTGCATGCCATGAGCTCTCAGCCACAAGATCCTCCTGTGATTAATCCCCAATATTTGAGCACTGAACATGACCAGCAAGAAGCGATTGCAGGTAGCCAATTAATCCGCAAACTCGTACAAACTACCGCCTTAAACGCAGTGATTAGCGAAGAAACCATTCCGGGTCTGAAAGTGCAAACTGAGGCGGAGATGCTGGAGTTTTTCTGTGCCAATGCAGGCTCGATTTATCATCTCTGTGGCAGTTGCGCAATGGGCAAGACAGAAGCTGATTCGGTGGTGGATAGCCAATTGCGAGTACATGGTATACACGGTTTACGGGTGGTGGATGCTTCGGTATTTCCTAATGTCACCTCAGGCAATACCAATGCACCCGTGATGATGCTCGCAGAACGGGCAGCGGATTTGGTTTTAACAGCCCCTTGATTACTGACTATTTTTCAAAACCCGAAAGATCCACACAATCCGCACTGACGGTTTGTTTACTAATATAAGCATCTGTGGACACTCCACACTCCAGATTTGCTTATACTATCCTGACTCGGATAATCACCCATTTTATCCATATCACCAATCATCCTATTTTAGTAACCAAAAGGAGCTCCATTAATGGATGCAGCTAGCCTTCTCCACATTGAAAGTCGTCATCAAGCTATTCGTATCGTCACCTGTAGTGCTCCACCTGTAAACCTGATCGTGCCGCAGCTTGTCCGTGAATTACATGATCTTGTACAGGCATTCTCAAACGATGAGTCTGTTAAAGTTGTGATCTTCCGCAGTGGAATAGAGGGCTTCTTTCTCAACCACTTCAATCTGAGTCAAGCTGCAGATTTTCCTATTCTCGACACACCAGAACAAACACCAGTTTGGGTTGATCTTGTCTTACGGCTTAGCCATGCACCTTTTGTTAGCATTGCCTCGATTCGGGGTCGTACACGAGGGGGCGGAAATGAGTTTGCTTTAGCCTGTGATTTGCGTTATGCAAGTACTGAAAAGGCCTTTTTCGGCCAGCCTGAAGTGGGCACGGGTATTTTACCAGGAGGAGGGGGTAGTGAGCGATTACCACGCTTAATTGGGCGTGACCGAGCGATTGAAGCTATTCTCAGTAGTGCTGACTATGATGCCACTACGGCTGCAGCGTTCGGTTGGGTAACGCGAGCACTGCCTGATTCCGAGCTTGATACTTTTGTAGATCAGCTCGCTGACCGCTTGGCAGGTTTTGAGCGACAAGCACTCATCGGAGCCAAGACTCAAATCAATCGAGCCACTTTGCCACCAGAAGCTGACTTAAGAGCTGCTTATGCCGAATATACTGCCTCATTATCTTGGCCAGCTGTCCGCGTTAGATTGCCGCGTCTAGGAAAATTAGTAGCTGAGCATGGCGCTGATGTTGAGCTTCGATTGGGGCATTACCTTGGATTATTGGGTGATGTCTCAGCTTAAGATAGCAATTTGGCTGACACCCTTTCCTATCCAACATACCCTACTTTGACTTAGGCAAAGTAGTTTGTTCCATTTCAATCCAAGGCGTTTGGCTTGGACGCAAAGTCCACCAAACGCAACCCCTGCACGGCTGCACGAAGATTATAGAATCAAATCGGACAGCTCCCCTACCCCAACACCGAAAAACTACTCTCCTGATTAATCGCCCGATTGCGTGAATAAAAGCCAATACTCAACGTGCGCCCCAAATATTCCATCGTGTATTGTACCGGATCTTTATCATGATTTTGCCCAGCCTCACAGGCAGTAATTAGAGTGGCCATCATCTTACCGGCCACCGCAGTATTCTTGAACTGATTGCCGCTTGTACCAATTGCAATGTAGTAACCGGGCAAATCAGTTTTGTCGTAGATAGGAATCCAATCCTCCGTCACATCATAAGCTTCGACCGTACCGCGTACTTGATTAGGAATGCCTAACTCGGGGTAGCGTTGTGCCATGCGCATAATATGCGTAACGGCCTGTTCGCTCAGATCACGGTTCATGGTGTCAGGATCTACCCACTCTTTAGGATCGCATTCGGGGTCTTCACTGCCCAACAAAATCATGCCACCACTGGCAGGACGGCTATACACGGCCACATCACTATCCGAGGTCACCATCCCCAGTTTCACATAATCATAATGCGGTGGCGGTGGGACATGCGGAATTTCTTGGCGTAAAGCGCGGGTACTCATTTTCATTTTATCCGCTAAGCCCACTAGCGCATTGATCTTAGAGGAATGGGGGCCTGCGACATTCACCACGACCGGCGAATCAATCTGTTCGCCATTTTTTAAGCTAATACCACAAACTCGCCCCTTGGCTTGACGAAGCTCTACCACCTCAGCATGGAAACGAAAAGTGCCACCGGCCGCCTCTGCCGCCCGTTGTAAATTATGTGCTGCCAATTGCGGATCGTTCACATAGCCCCCTTGAGGCCAGTGCACTGCTCCACGCAAAGTGCCAGTGGTGGGTTCTGCAAAACCGTCTTGATCGGGGCGTTTTGGTGGGTAATACAGACGTGCATCATAGCCCGGAATAAATGCCTGCAATTCCTCTGGGCTAATTTCACGGTAAGGAATCCCCAACTCCTTAGAAAGTTGAATGGCTTTCTCTAAATAACCATTGTGTTCTACTTTCATCACCAAGCAGCCACATTCATTAAATTGAGCAAGGCCAGACTCATCCTCTACCCCTACATATTTCGCCCAATCTCGCCAATAATGATAACCTTCATAAGCCATAGCCGTACCATCTAAGGTAGAATAGTAGGTACGGATAATGGCGCTAGAATTGGATGTAGACCCAAAGCCAGCAGCACCTTCTTTATCGACATTCAGGGTTTTCCAGCCGCGACGCGCGAGTTCTAAACCAATGGCTGTGCCAATGATGCCAGCACCGATAATAATCGCGTCATACTGTTTACTCATGCTGTTAATCTCCTTGCCAAACTTGGGTGGCGGCTGAGTGAATGTTTGGTTTTAAACTATTTTTGCTTCAACATACATTAGTGTTTGGAGTTGTCAATACAATAGTGTATGTTAAGCAACAGAGAGAGTAGAGAGAAAGGCATGAGCGATGAAAATCGCGCTAACCTTGAACGTCAAGACTGGATTAGGGCTGCGTACACCGTGTTCACTCAAGAAGGGGTGGAGCGGGTGCGCGTCCTAACTCTAGCCGAGCATTTAGGGATTACGCGGGGTAGCTTTTATTGGCACTTTAAAAACCGCGATGAATTATTACAGGCTTTAATTGCTGTTTGGCAACAAAAGAATACAGGTGAGCTGTTAGCCGCTTGTGCAAGCAGCCGTGATTTTACGGATCGTATGTTAGCGATTGCGGATTGTTGGACGAATGAAAATCTCTTCGATCCAGCCTTAGATACAGCGATGCGAAACTGGGGCACACATGATCCTAAGATTGGTCAATTAGTGCATGAAGAAGATCAAAAACGCTTAGCTGCTTTCCAAAAAATGTTTGCAGAACATGGCTGTGGTCACACCGAAGCTGTGATTCGTGCGCGTGTTTTTTATTTTACGCAGGTGGGTTATTACGCCTTAGAATTAGGCGAGGCCTTGCCGGAGCGTTTAAAATTGTATCGTGACTATTTTTGGGTATTCACCGGTGAAAAGATTGATGAAACCCGTTTCCAGCAGTATCTAACAAAGACACTGCCCAAAGACGAGGGGTGAGAGTGACCCCTTATATTCTGAATATTCTGATTTGCGCTCAACCTTTTCCAGTGGGGAGTGTACTTTATGAGCCAAGCATCTGCTGCTTCTGTCGAAACTACATCCGCTAAAGCCCGCCCGCGCCGTACCAAACGAGCAGAAACAGGCACTAGCTCACCGCTTCGTCAATTGCCTTGGCAAATTTTAAAGAATCCTTATAAACCCATCGAAATTATCTACGAAGAGCAAATCGAGCAGATTCATAATACCGCTATGCGTATCCTTGAAGAAGTCGGTATGGATATTCTAGATGAGGATGCTCGCGCTTTAATGAAACAATGCGGCGCAAAAGTCACGGAAGGTAGTCATCGGGTGTATTTTGATCGCCACCTGATCATGGATTACCTCGCCAGTGTACCAGAGCAATTCACGCTGCATGCGCGTAATCCCGCACATAACCTCTCCATCGGCAAAAATTTCACAAGCTTCGGTACGGTCGCCAGTGCACCCAATGCCAGTAGCATGGATGGTGGTCGCCGTGCTGGCAATCATGCTGATTATCAAAACTTTCTGCGCTTGATGCAAAGCTTAAACATTCTGCAATTTACGGGGGGCTATCCGGTAGAACCCGTGGATATTCATGCCTCAGTGCGTCATTTAGATTGCTTAGCAGATTGCGTTATCTTAACCGATAAAGTCTTTCATGCGTATTCGCTAGGGCGGCAGCGTAATCGAGATGGAATTGAAATTGCTCGGATTGCGCGTGGGATTAGCCCTGAGCAGCTTGATCAAGAACCTAGTTTATTTTCGATTATTAACAGTAGCTCACCCTTGCGTTTAGACCAACCCATGTTGCAAGGCATTATGGAAATGTCGGCGCGTAATCAAGTGATTATGCTCACACCGTTTACCCTTGCAGGTGCTATGGCACCCGTCACGCTAGCCGGTGCGATTGCCCAACAAAATGCTGAAGCTTTAGTAGGGATTGCCTTTACACAAATGGTTCGACGGGGTGCACCGGCAGTCTATGGGGGCTTCACCTCGAATGTCGATATGAAGTCTGGTGCTCCTGCTTTTGGTACACCCGAATATGTCTTAGCCGCCCAAATCAGTGGGCAATTAGCGCGTCATTATAAAATCCCCTTCCGCTCCTCGAATGTCTGTGCCTCCAATACGGTGGATGCACAGGCGGCCTATGAATCCAGCATGGCATTGTGGGGGGCAATTATGGGTGGTACGAACTTTTTAATGCATGGTGCGGGCTGGCTGGAAGGCGGTTTATGCGCTTCGTTTGAGAAGCTCATCGTCGATGCCGATTTGCTGCAAATGATGGCCGTGTATTTGCAAGGGGTGACCGTAGATGAGGCCACACTCGCCCTAGAGGCCGTCAAAGATGTCGGCCCTGGTGGTCACTATTTCGGTACCGCCCACACAATGGCACGCTATAAAGATGCCTTCTATGCACCGTTGGTATCGGATTGGCGCAATTTTGAGACTTGGCAAGAAGCCGGTAGCCCGACCACTTACGAACATGCACATCGTGTGTATAAACAAATTTTACAACATTATGAACCACCTCCTTTAGAAGCTGCGATTCGTGAAGAGTTAGACGAGTTTGTCGCCCGTCGCAAACGTGAAGGTGGCGTTGCGACTGACTTTTAAGAATTAAGGAAGAG
>JBJOOT010000143.1:0-9226 GCA_046051185.1 Pseudomonadota bacterium
CATCTGGAGTCAGGCGACTTGCGCTCAATTGGTACAATAGAACTTCTAAGCCTGTTTTTAAACCGGCAATCCCTCCATATAAATCCTCAAGCTCCTTAGGATGTTCCATCAGTAAGCTGTTCACACTTTGAGTGAGTAACTCGGCATTAACTTGACCGGTCGTAGCAATTTGATTGACACCCTCCACACTTTGGAATAAAGCAGCGAGAGCGAGCGTTCGATTTCTATTATTGGCTTGCACAGTTCTTATCTGGAGTTGGGTATGGAAAAGGATAGATATAATTAAATCTTCAAAAGATCAAGTGGAGTTAGTTACATTTAACGACATTTCACCTGCATTTCGTCAATGATACCGCCCCCTAAACAAAGATCATCTTGATAAAACACAATAGATTGCCCCGGAGTAATAGCGCGTTGTGCCTGTTCAAAGCAGACTTTGGCTAAATCGTTACTGAGTTCAACATGGCAAGTTTGTAGTGCTTGGCGATGGCGAATCCGTGCTTTACAGTCAAAGCTCTTAGCGGGAGCTTGTCCTGCGACCCAATGTAACTGACTTGCGGATAAAAACGAATTCAATAGAAAGTCGTTCTGATTACCTTGGGCGACCATTAATGTATTCTTTTCTAAGTTTTTCTCAATAACAAACCAAGGCGCTTCAGGCCTATCTTTGCGCCCCCCAATGCCGAGGCCTTGGCGTTGCCCAAGCGTGTAATACATCAGGCCATGATGCTCACCTAACACCTGCCCTTCGTGGCTAACAATAACACCAGGTTGTGCAGGTAAAAACCGTTGCAAGAAATCGCGAAATTTACGTTCACCAATAAAACAAATCCCCGTGCTATCTTTTTTTCGTGCTGTACTAAACCCTTGCTTTTCAGCAAGTTGCCTTACTTGGGTCTTGGGCAAATGTCCAATTGGAAATAAGCTATGTCGTAATTGAGCTTGTTGTAAGGTATAAAGAAAATAAGTTTGATCTTTATTCTCATCCACACCCTTAAGCATTTGGATTGAGCCATCGGCTAAGGTCTGAGTCCGTGCATAATGCCCAGTGGCTATGAACTCTGCTCCCATTCCCAAAGCAAACTCTAAAAAAGCCTTAAACTTGATTTCCTTATTACACATAATATCAGGATTAGGAGTACGCCCCGCTTGATATTCCTGCAGAAAATAGGTGAACACATGCTCCCAATATTCACTTGCAAAGTTGACCGTATGTAAACGAATACCGAGCTGATCGGCGACTGATTGGGCATCTGCAAGATCAACCGCTGCTGAACAATACTCTGCGGTATCATCCTCTTCCCAATTTTTCATGAATAAGCCTTCGACCTGATAGCCTTGCTCTAATAATAATAAAGCCGCTACCGAGGAGTCGACGCCCCCTGATAAGCCAACAATGACACGTGGTTTCATCGAGTAAATACTAAACTTTCTAAAGGCAGACGTTGCCCCGATTGATAAAGTTGGATGGCCTGAAAAACAAGATCGCTACGCGGACTGAGCCGTGGATGAGCTAAAATCTCAGCTGGAGTTAACCAATGCGTTGCAATAATATCGCTATCTATTTGGTAATTATCTAATTTTTCTAATAACTTACCGGTAAAAGTAAAACGTAGATAGACCCGCTCTGGGTCATCCGAGTTTAGCATTAAAACACCTAAGAGCGCGGTCGGCTCAAAACGATAACCGGTTTCCTCTAAGGTTTCACGCTGAACGGCTTCAATCAGGCTTTCGCCATGTTCAAGGTGGCCTGCCGGTTGATTAATGACCTGAACACCATTGATCATTTCCTCAACCAGTAAAAAACGCCCTTCTTGTTCAATGACACTGGCGACAACCACACGAGGTTTCCAGACCATGACTCTATTCCTACTTAGCATTCTAGGACTATTCTAACGTTTTTAACCTCAACAGGTACTGAGAAATGCTGCCCCTTCCGACAGAGATTGTTTTATAATGCAGGCGCGCTTGGGAAATCAAATAATTCAGGAGAACTTTAAGTCAATGTATAAACACATTAAAGTACCAACTAGCGGTCAGAAAATTACGACTAATCCCGATTTTTCACTCACTGTTCCTGATCAACCGATTATTCCTTTTGTTGAAGGTGATGGCATCGGGGTAGATATTACTCCTGTGATGATCAAGGTGATTGATACGGCCGTTAAACGCGCCTATGGTGGCAAGCGCCAGATCCAATGGATGGAAATTTATGCGGGTGAAAAGGCTAACACTGTCTATGGTGAAGATATTTGGTTACCCGAAGAGACGGTTAAAGCGGTTAAAGATTTCGTTGTCTCCATTAAAGGCCCTTTAACCACGCCAGTCGGTGGTGGGATTCGTTCCTTGAACGTGAAATTACGTCAAGATTTAGACTTATATGTCTGCTTACGCCCGGTTCGTTATTATGAAGGTACGCCTAGCCCCGTGCGGGAGCCTGAAAAAATTAATATGGTGATCTTCCGTGAAAATGCTGAAGATATTTATGCTGGTATTGAATGGAGTGCTGGCTCGGCAGAGGCAAAAAAGGTCATTAATTTCTTAATCAATGAAATGGGCGTGACCAAAATTCGTTTCCCAGAAACGTCCGGCATTGGTGTCAAGCCGGTATCTTCAGAGGGAACGAAACGCTTAGTGCGTAAAGCCATTCAATATACGATTGATAATGATTTGCCTTCAATGACCTTGGTACATAAAGGCAATATTATGAAGTTTACGGAAGGTGGCTTTAAAACTTGGGGCTATGAGCTGGCTAAAGAAGAATTTGGCGCGGTTGAAATCAATGGCGGCCCTTGGTGCTCATTGAAAAACCCTAGAACCGGCACAGATATTCTGATTAAAGATGTTATTGCTGATAATTTCCTCCAGCAAATTTTATTGCGTCCTGAGGATTATTCAGTGGTGGCTACCTTAAATCTGAATGGTGATTATATCTCGGATGCGCTAGCCGCACAGGTCGGTGGGATTGGTATCGCCCCCGGTGCGAATATGTCCGATACCGTGGCAATGTTTGAGGCTACGCATGGCACTGCTCCAACGTTTGCAGGCCAAGACCGAGTGAACCCCAGCTCTCTCATTTTATCCGCAGAAATGATGCTACGGCATATGGGCTGGCTAGAAGCTGCTGATTTAGTGGTAAAAGGCGTAGAAGGTGCGATTGCTTCAGGGCGAGTCACCTTTGACTTTGCACGCTTGATTGATACAGCTGAGGAAATCAGTTGTTCAGAGTTCGGTGATAATATTATCGAACATATGTAATGTAGTCCCTAAGCTTAAGATAAGAATAGCGTGCTTGACTGCGTTATTCTTATAGCGATTTTTGCGATCTTTTACCATTTTTTGGGTTCAGCGTCTTCTCTTTAGCAATTCGAAGGCTATTTATCTCCCCCCACTTTACTTTCTAAGTTTCATCCCAATAATGAACAAATACCCAAGCCTAAGTCAGGAATAATGACAAGGGTCAATGAATTCAGTTAACTGGCTGATGATTAGCTAAGATTTAACTGTGAACTAAGTAAATTCGGAGTTGCATTTTTAATGGCAAGCAAAGACAAGCAAGGTTCAGGTGAGCATGATTCTGGTGTAGCGGTACAGGACAGCCGTCCGAAGGTGAAGGAACCGGCACGTTTTAAAGTTATACTTTTAAACGATGACTTCACACCGATGGATTTTGTCATTGACGTGCTGCAAATCTTTTTTAGATTAGATCATGAGACTGCAACCCGCGTCATGCTACATGTCCACACCCGTGGCAAGGGTGTTTGTGGAGTTTATACACGTGACATCGCAGAGACCAAAGTCGCTCAAGTAAACCGCTATTCACGTGAGAATCAGCATCCGCTACTCTGTACGATGGAAGAGGCATAAGGGACGTAAAATTATGTTAAGCGCTGAAGTGGAAGAATCAATCAATACGCTATTTCGCAATGCTCGGGATCGCCACCACGAATTTGTTACCGTTGAGCATTTATTATTGGCTATGTTGGATAATCCAAGTGCCTCAATCGCCTTAAGAGCATGTGGTGTGGATATGCTTAGCCTACGGCGAGAGCTAGAAACATTTATTGATGAAAATACGCCAATCTTACCTGCTAGTGATCAACGAGATGTACAACCGACTTTAGGTTTTCAGCGGGTGATTCACCGTGCAGTTTATAGTGCGCAATCATCACGCAAAGGCGAAGTCACAGGTGATGCGATTTTAGTGGCTATTTTTGGTGAGCCTGAGTCGCATGCGGTATTTTTCTTATCGCAGCGTGATGTTGCCCGCCTAGATATAGTCAATTTTCTCTCTCACGGTATTCGTAAAGACGAACACATTGGTAGGCGTGATAACGATGAGGGTAATAATATGGATTCCTCTGGCAATAATGGTGAGCAACAAGATACCGAATTAAATGAAGGCAAACAAAAGCCGCTGGATCAGTTTGCTAGCAATCTTAATCAATTAGCTTTAGACGGTCGGATTGATCCTTTGATTGGGCGCGATAATGAAATTGAGCGCACAGTGCAAGTTTTATGTCGGCGGCGTAAAAATAACCCCTTGCTAGTTGGTGAAGCTGGTGTGGGTAAAACAGCGATTGCCGAAGGTTTAGCAAAGCGTATTGTGGATGGTGAAGTTCCTGAAATTTTAGCGGATGCCGTGATCTATTCCTTAGATATGGGTTCACTGCTCGCGGGTACTAAATATCGGGGTGACTTTGAAAAACGCTTAAAAGCCGTGATTCAACAAATCAAAGATGAACCCAATGCAGTGCTCTTTATTGATGAGATCCATACCATTATTGGTGCCGGTGCAACCTCTGGCGGTACGATGGATGCCTCTAATCTCATTAAACCGGTCTTATCTTCGGGTGAGTTGAAATGTATTGGCTCAACCACTTTCCAAGAATACAACAGTGTTTTTGAGAAAGACCGAGCTTTGGCACGGCGTTTCCAGAAAATTGATGTCAATGAGCCAAGCGTGGAAGAAACCTATGAGATCTTAAAGGGGTTACGCTCCCGTTTTGAAGATCATCATCAGGTTAAATATACAATGGCAGCCCTAAAAGCCGCCGCTGAATTAGCGGCACGCTATATCAATGATCGGCATTTACCGGATAAAGCGATTGATGTTATTGATGAAGCGGGGGCGAATCGGCGCTTAAAACCTAGTGCTAGCCGTAAGAAAACCATTTCAGTGACTGATATTGAGGAAATTGTTGCAAAGATTGCCCGTATTCCACCGAAAACCGTCTCTAGTTCTGATATGGACATGCTGAAAAATCTAGAGCGTGATCTAAAAATGGTGATTTTTGGCCAAGAATCAGCAATTGAACAGCTGACTTCAGCGATCAAAATGGCGCGTTCAGGCTTGCGTGATGATACTAAACCCATTGGCTCATTCTTATTTGCAGGGCCAACAGGCGTGGGTAAAACCGAAGTCACTAAGCAATTAGCCCTACGGATGGGTGTGGAGATGCTGCGCTTTGATATGTCTGAGTACATGGAACGCCATACGGTTTCACGTTTGATTGGTGCTCCTCCGGGGTATGTCGGTTATGACGAAGGGGGCTTGTTAACAGATGCAGTGAATAAACATCCGCATTCGGTCTTATTGTTAGATGAGATTGAGAAGGCGCATCCTGATGTGTTCAATTTGTTATTGCAAGTGATGGATCATGGCACTTTGACGGATACCAATGGCCGTAAGATTGATTTTCGCAATGTCATTTTGGTGATGACCAGTAATGCAGGGGCAGAGAATATTAGTCGTAAATCCCTTGGTTTCACGAAGCAAGATCATGCCAGTGATGCGATGGAAGCTGTTAAACGTATCTTCACGCCTGAATTCCGCAATCGCTTAGATGGTATTATTCAATTTAATGCTTTAACAGATGCAGTAATTCGCTCAGTAGTCGATAAGTTTGTGGTTAAGTTAGAAGCTCAATTGCAGCAAAAAGGCGTTACTTTATTGGTCAATGAAGCTGCCCGTGATTGGCTGGCTGAAAAAGGGTATGACCCACTCATGGGCGCGCGCCCAATGGAGCGTGTCATCCAAGAGCATATTAAACGCCCCCTAGCGGATGCTTTATTGTTCGGAGAGTTAGCCAATGGCGGGCGAGTTGAGATATCTGTGGAACATGATACTTTAGCGCTGAACTATGAAGCAGCTGAAGTGGCGGCTATTTAAAGCCAGCCATTAAGCAAATAAGGCTTGGAGTAAAAAACTCCGAGCCTTATTTACTGCGATAGCTGATACGGCCTTTGGTTAAATCATAAGGGGTAAGCTGAACGGTTACACGGTCACCGGTTAAAATACGAATATAGTTTTTCCGCATCCGACCGGAAATATGTGCCATCACAATATGGTCGTTATCGAGCTTTACTCGAAACGTGGTATTCGGTAGGGTGTCAATAACAGTCCCTTCCATTTCAATATAATCTTCTCTCGCCATAATTCCTTTGCTACAGTGTTAAGCTGCAAAAATTTCAATGAAGCGCGTATTATCCTGCCATTCTGGCAGATGACAAGTTCTTTTTGTCAAGCTGCGTGATTTGCTTGTCAAATTCTATTAGCATAGACGCCAATTTATACATTGGGCAACCATTTCTCTTCTTTTATTCTGGAGTCGGTCATGGCAATAGCAGGGCTATTCCCTGGGCAAGGATCTCAGTCATTGGGTATGCTTGCTGAATTAGCAAGTTCTTTCCCCATCGTTGAGCAAACTTTTGAGCAAGCCTCTTCTGTCTTAGGGCGTGACCTCTGGCAATTGGCACAAGGTAGTGATGAAGCTGCTTTAAACAGTACTGAAACCACACAACCTTTAATGTTAACAGCTGGGGTCGCTGTTTGGCGGGTATGGCAAGCGCAAGGGGGCTGCCTGCCTGTTGCAGTAGCAGGGCATAGTTTGGGTGAGTATTCTGCTTTGGTTGCTGCTGAAGTTTTAGAGTTCTCTGCAGCGGTGGCTCTAGTTGCTCAACGCGCTCAACTGATGCAAGCGGCTGTTCCAGAAGGAGTCGGCTCAATGGCTGCGATCTTAGGCTTAAGTGATGAGCAAGTAATCGCAGCTTGTGAGCAAGCCACTCAAGGCGATATTGTTGAGGCAGTTAACTTTAATGCTCCTGAGCAGGTAGTGATTGCGGGTAATACGGCTGCTGTTGAACGTGCTACCGCGTTAGCTCAACAGTTTGGCGCTAAAAAAATAGTAAAACTAGCCGTAAGTGTACCTTCACATTGTAGTTTAATGAAATCAGCGGCGCGTCAGTTAGAGCAATCTTTAGCGGCTAATACCTTCCATGCAGGCAAATTTGCGGTATTGCACAATGTCGATGGCTTAGCTAGAACCGATAGCAATGCGATGCGTACAGCTTTAGCCGAGCAATTGTATCGTCCGGTACGTTGGGTAGCGACCATTCGGCAGTTACAGAACCAATACGCGGCTACAGCGATGCTTGAGTTTGGCCCAGGTAAAGTATTAACTGGCTTGAATCGGCGGATTGAACGGCGAATGGACGCGATCTGTATTAATGATTATGCAAGCCTAGAGGCTGCTTTAAAATTGTGTCAGGGGAATTAAGCCGTGTCAGGATTATTCAGTTTACAAGGTGAATTGGCTTTAGTGACCGGTGCTAGCCGTGGTATTGGGCGTGCGATTGCGGAAATGCTAGGTCAACAAGGGGCTACGGTCATTGGTACTGCTACTAGCGAGCAAGGTGCAGCTGTCATTACTGAATATTTAGCCGCTGCAGGTATTCAAGGAACGGGGAAAGTATTAGATGTTGCAAGCAGTGAGTCGATTGATACGCTATTGGCCGCAGTGACTAAGGAATACGGTGGAGTTAGTATTTTAGTGAATAATGCGGGTATTACTCGTGATAATCTGTTAATGCGCATGAAAGATGAGGAGTGGGAGTCTATTATTAATACGAATCTCAGCTCGATTTTTCGCATGAGTAAAGCTTGTATTCGGTCAATGATGAAAGCCAAAAAAGGACGCATTATTTCTATTTCTTCCGTCGTCGGTGCGAGCGGTAATTCGGGGCAAACGAACTATGCGGCTGCTAAAGCGGGCTTGGTGGGTTTTTCTAAGTCCTTAGCGCGTGAAGTGGGTTCGCGGAATATTACAGTGAATGTGGTCGCCCCCGGCTTTATTGATACGGATATGACCCGTGAATTATCAGAGGATCAACGGGCAGCTATTTTTCAAAATATTCCCTTGGCACGTTTAGGCCAAGCGCAAGAAATAGCAGCAGCAGTCGTTTATTTAGCCTCTCCTTTGGGGGCATATGTAACAGGTGAAACCATTCATGTGAATGGTGGAATGTATATGGCATAGGTGGTATTTCTATCTTTGCATAACTGGCAAGCATGGAAGGTTTTCAATACAATAAGCCTTCGATGCTAAAGCATTTTAATTTAGAGGAACTAAAAACATGAGTATTGAAGCTCGCGTCAAAGCTATCGTGGTCGAGCAGTTGGGAGTGGACGAGTCTGAAGTAACGAATGCATCTTCTTTTATTGAAGATTTGGGTGCTGATTCATTAGATACCGTTGAGCTGGTGATGGCACTAGAGGAAGAGTTCGGTACAGAAATCCCTGATGAAGAAGCTGAAAAAATCACTACGGTGCAAGCTGCTATTGATTATATCAATGCCCATCAAGCTTCAGCTTAATCTCTTAAAGATTAGCTAACCTCAAACTCGTAGCCCTGCCTCAGGGTTACGGTTTACGGTCAGAACAGTCTAATTTTCATGAAGGTATCCGAGTTTGTCTAAAAGGCGTGTAGTAGTAACCGGTTTAGGTATTGTTTCTCCTGTAGGCTCTAGCTTAGCTACGGCATGGGATAATATTAAAGCGGGTAAAAGTGGTATCAATACCATTAGCTCTGAGCTATTTGATGCGAGCGAGTTCAGTGTCCGTATTGCAGGAAATGTAAAGGGTTTTAAAGTTGATGATTACATCAAACCTAAAGACCAAAAGAAAATGGATACTTTTATCCATTACGGTATTGCTGCAGGAGTCGATGCGATTCGGGACTCAGGCTTAGAGGTCACTGAAGCGAATGCGGAGCGTATTGGTGTTTTAATGGGTTCAGGGATTGGTGGTTTACAAACCATTGAACGTAATTACACAGCTTTTTTAAATGGTGGTGCACGCAAGATTTCGCCTTTCTTTGTGCCAGCAAGCATTATTAATATGGTTGCAGGGAATCTTTCGATTATGTTTGGTTTAAAAGGACCCAAT
>JBJOOT010000144.1:0-9179 GCA_046051185.1 Pseudomonadota bacterium
TATGCGCCTTGAAACCGATATTTTTACTCATTTACGTGAATTGAATAAGCGTATGACTATTTTAGTGGTTTCACATGATGTTGCCTTTATTTCTGATTATGTCAGTCGAGTCGCTTGCTTAAATCGCACCTTAGTTTGTCATCAAACCGATGCTATTGATGGTCGGCTTATCCAAGATTTATACGGTGAACCCGTGCGACGGGTAGCTCATGTTCATTAATTTTAGTGACCACCTCTACCATGACTGAATTTATAAGCGCTTTAGCTGAACAATCCTTTTTACAAATGTCTTTGCTTGCGGGGCTGTTAGCAAGCTTAGGCTGTGGCGTGATGGGTACTTTTGTTGTCGTTAAACGCATTACCTTTCTAGCAGGTGGGATTGCCCATTCAGTCTTAGCGGGGATGGGAGCCGCCGTTTATTTTGGTTTTGACCCGTTGTTAGGTGCTCTGATTGCCGCGATAGTCTCTGCTTTGCTAATCGGTTGGATTCGTCTGAATTGGAAAACCCAAGAAGATACTTTGATTGGTGCAATTTGGGCGATGGGAATGGCCATTGGTTTATTGTTTATTTCCCAAACCCCCGGTTATGCCAGCAGTTTAACCAGTTATTTATTTGGTAATATTCTGCTAGTTCCTGAGCAAGATGTTTGGTTCATGGCGATTCTTGATCTTTTGTTATTGCTGATTGTCGGCTTATTCTATCGTCAATTTCTAGCTGTGATTTTTGATGAAGAATTTGCTCGCCTACGCGGTGTACCGGTGAGTTTTTTCTATTTACTGCTACTGTGCTTAATTGCCGTCACGGTGGTGTTATTAATCCATGTCGTTGGTTTAATTTTAGTCATTGCTCTTCTCACTCTACCGGCCGCGATTGCAGGGCATTATGTGCACTCACTCGGTGGGATGATGCTGATTGCAACACTCTTAGGCAGTACATTCACAGTAGGCGGCTTAGCATTGTCTTACAGCCCGAACTTACCTGCAGGGCCTAGTATTATTTTGTTAGCAGGGAGTGCCTATGTCCTCTCCGCTATTTTCAGCCACTATCGCTTAAGGCGTAGAGCGCAGCAAAGTTTATCTATGCCATCATGAGCCTTTAGTTAGCTCGGCTAGGAGAGGATGGGATGAATAGACAGATCAATACATGGCTAGAGCGCTTTGGTAATTTCGCTGTGGACACTTTCCATTTGCTTGGTTTGTTTGTCATTGGTGGCACGATTGTGTGGTCTGCTATTCATACGTATATGTATGAAATCATGAATAAACCCTATGCTAGCCTCGATGATATTTTGCTTTTATTTATTTATCTGGAATTAGGGGCAATGGTCGGTATTTTCTTCCGTACCCATCGCTTACCTGTGATTTTCTTATTATTCATTTCAATGACCGCTCTCACTCGCTATTTAGCCATTGATTTAAAAATGCTAGATGATCATAAGATCATTACGATTGTTGCGGCTATTCTATTATTAGCGATTGCAGCTTTTGTCTTGCGTGTCGGCGAAGCACGCTATGCCTCGCCACATGAAAAAGTCTCTGCTCGGGAAGATTTAAGCGATCATCAGACGACCAATATTTCCTAAGCTTCATCCCTCAATTTAAGCGGCTTGAACTTCGACTAAGCAATCATAAAAGGTAGCCGCTGCGCCTAAATCAGTGAGCGCTTGGCTGGTGACTTCATTGCAGTTTTTGCCATCTGCTGAGCTTTTTTTCCACCAAACCGAATAAGCTAAAACCACACCTTGCTTGATTCGATCAGTAATCACGGCTTTAACTTGAAAAGCTCCGCGTGCATTAAAAACTCTAAGCATTTGCCCTTCTTGTAGACCTCGGGCAGCAGCATCAATAGGGTGAATCTCTAAACTTGGCTCAGGCCATTGCTTACGTAAACTTGTAATATTCACAAAGCTACTATTTAAAAAATGACGCGCAGGCGGCGAGATCAATTGCAAAGGATAGTGAGCAGCTAGCTCAGGATTACTCGCCAGCGATTCATACGGCGGCAGATAATCAGGAACAGGGTCTAAACCTTGCGCGGCTAACTCGCTAGAAGCAAATTCACAACGTCCTGAAGGACTTGGAAAATTCCCCTTTGCAAAAGCCGCATCCGCTATCTTTAGCTTTTGCCAGCCTTGCTGCTGCAAAGTTTCCCAGCTTATATCAGCGGTGTGTGGATGCTGCCAATTAAAAGCGGTTTGAGCTAAGCGCTGATCATCATCTTGGAAACAGCGCTCCGTAAAATTCATCTTAGCCGCCAATAAACGGAAAATTTCTGAATTTGATTTGCATTCACCTAAAGGCTGAATAGCTTGCTGGCTCAGCAAGATATAGCGATGTCCATAGGATTTATGAATATCGCTATGCTCTAATTGCGTGGTGGCAGGCAGAATAATATCGGCATAATCGGCGGTATCGGTTTGGAAATGCTCCAAAACCACCGTGAATAAATCTTCGCGGGCGAAGCCTTGTGCAACTTTATGGCTTTCGGGGGCAATGGCCATCGGATTACTGTTATAGACAATGACTGCCTCAATTTTTGCCCCAAAGCTCGCATCTCCTTCATGCAATAAATGATCGCCCAGCGTACTCATATTCAATAACCGTGGTAGGCCGTTGGGGTATAAATCAGGGCGCTCTAAATCCGCTAAATTCATCGGATAAAAACCAGAACTCGATAGCAATAATCCCCCAGCAGCCTGCCGCCAAGCACCCAGTAAGGAAGGTAAACAGGCTACTGCCCGAATCGCATTGGCTCCTCCGCGTACCCGCTGTGTACCATAACCTAAACGGAAAGCCACAGCTTGCTGATCATGGAGAGCTGTTTTTGCTATCAATGCGGCCAAGGCTTCAAGCTCAGCAGCGTTAATCCCGCAAATAGTCGCAACCCGTTCCGGTGTATAGGTCGCTGCACGCGCTGCTAATGCATTAAAACCGAGGGTATAACGTTCGATGTAATCATGATCGAGCCATTGTTCCCGAATGAAAATATGCATTAAGCCCAAAGCGAAGGCGGCATCAGTACCGGGTAGCAAGGCAATATGTTGCTGGCATTTTTGGGCAGTTAAAGAACGATGCGGATCAATCGCAATAACCGTCGCTCCATTGCGTTGTGCCTCCTGAACTTTGCGCCAAACATGCACACCGGTTGTAACAGGATTACTCCCCCAAATCAGAATCAGCTTAGCTCGATCGAGCTGCTCAAGATCCATGCCGACCCCTGCCCCATAGGTCGTGCGCATGGCTGCTGCACCCGCTGAAGCACAAATGCTACGATCTAAACGCGAAGCACCTAGCTTATTGAAAAAACGAGCCGCCATGCCCTCTCGCTGCACCATCCCCATCGTGCCACCATAGCTATAGGGCATGATGGCCTCTGGATTACGCTTTGCAATCGCTTGCAGGCGCTCAGCAATCGTGGTGAGTGCTTGATCCCAGCTGATTCGCTCAAATTGACCCGACCCTTTGCGGCCAATGCGCTTAAGCGGATGTAATAAGCGCTCGGGATGATAAGTACGCTCTAAATAGCGGGCTACTTTAGTGCACAACACACCATCCGTCGTGGGGTGCAAGGGATCGCCTTCGATCTTCACGGCTCGACCTTGTTCATTCACGGTGACACGCATGGCACAGGTATCAGGGCAATCATGAGGGCAAGCAACGGGAACAGTAAACATAAGCAGCATCCTTTAAAGCAGGCAGAAAAGCGTTTTATCCCTGAGTTTTATACTCTAACCACTAAAATACGCAATTAAGAGATATGGCATAAATCGACTAATTTTGTTTGCATATACACGGGTATTTACCGCTAATCAGCTTGACTCCAAACCAATAAGCCTCTCTCAAAAAAAGCTATGAGCAATCTTGTTTTTTATTATCAACACAGCGGCTTATGCCCTGCTTTTAAAGTGCTCAGCCAAACCCTAGAGCAACAAACCCTGCATTGTTTAACGTCTGAGTTTGATGAATTTTATGTGGATATTTACGTGCTCGCCGACTCCCCCACGTCGCGGCGAGTTGCTTTTGATTTTGATTCTACCATTACATCTGACCCTGCATTTTTCAAACACTTGATTGCCGCATATCGGGCAGCCGCTTGGGAACCTTTGGTTTGCAGTTTACGCTGCAATGATGCCGATGGCCTGACAGAAATCAGGGAAACTCTGAACGATGATCGTATTCCCATTTATACTACGGACGGTCAATTAAAACGCGCCTATTTATACGAACAAGGCATTGATATAGGTCTATGGATTGATGACTATTTTCCGGGCATTGCGCATCCGGGGACATGGATCTTGCAAATCAATGGGATTGATTATTAATAGAGCTAATTACTCATGGATGCCAATCAACAAATTCTGCAATGCTTTCTTGAAGGCCAATATGAGCGCCTGCAATGCCCACAATGCGAAAATACCTTCTTAACCAATGTGTATGTCTTGCACTGTGCCGATAAGCCTAGCTCATTACAGTGTAAGAACTGCCAGCGGCAATTTTTCAGCGCCATTCATGAGCCTCAAGAGACAGACTGGAATCATTATGTACTGCTAGAAAAATTCTCTTTAGGCCTTGAATACTTCTGTGATGCCATTCACCACCAGCAGCTCACTGAAATCCCCTTTATTCGACGCATTGGCTTACTTGCAGAAGATGATACGATCTTACCTTTAGAGCGTATTGAGCTGTTTAATCAGCAAGAGCCAGATTATCGGATAATTTATATAATGGAACGTCTTGAGCATCTGAATGAAGAGGATTCCAATTTTTTCACCGAGCATGTACATGATATTGATTGGATGGAAGAAAAAGATCGACTTGAAGTTTGGACTTGGGTCAAAGATCGCTACGGTCAAGCCTTAGCCGAAGATCTTCGTCAGCTATGCCGCTATTATCGTGAACATCAAGAATTTGTAAGTTGGGATTTGCATGGCGATAATCTGATGCGTACTCGTCAAGGTAAAATGGTCGTGATGGATCCGTTTACCCCTAAATTCTGAGTAATTTGATGCGTTTTGAGTTTAAGTTCAAAAGCCATCTCAAGCTCAGCTTTAAAATAAACAAGGCGGGTTGATTAACCCGCCAAACTTTAGAGAAACACATCCAAACCTTAAGCTAAAAATTCAAACTATTCGGTGTAGGCAGTTACTAAATGACTAAGCTACATGGACTACATGGTGTAAGCACGCTCGCCATGAGTGACCGTATCTAAACCTTGACGTTCTTCGTCTTGAGTGACCCGCAACCCAATGGTGTATTTAAGTAGCATTAGAATCGCCAAACTCACCACCCCCGACCAGAGAATCGCAACACCCACGCCCCACAATTGACTCAAAACTTGAGCGCTACTATAGGCAGCCACTGTACCCGTAGAGTAATCAAATACCCCCGTACCACCCAAGGCAGGATTAACTAAAATCCCTGTACCAATCGCTCCGAGTATTCCACCGATACCATGCACACCGAAGACATCTAAAGAATCATCATAGCCAAGCATATGCTTAAGACCCGTCACACCCCATAAACAAGCAGCCCCCGTGACTAAACCTAGAACAATAGCTCCCATTGGCCCTGCAAAACCAGCGGCAGGCGTAATCGCAACCAACCCCGAAACCGCACCCGATACCACCCCTAATAAAGATGGCTTACCCCGTAATAACCACTCTGCCATCATCCACGATAAACCCGCAGCGGCGGTTGCCACAATAGTATTCAACATCGCTAAGACGGCCGTACCAGTAGCTTCTAAATTAGAGCCTGCATTAAAACCAAACCAACCGACCCACAGTAAAGAAGCGCCAATCATAGTCATCACTAAATTATGCGGAGCCATCGAATCACGACCATAACCGACCCGCTTGCCGACCACGATTGCCCCGACTAAAGCCGCCATTGCTGCATTGATATGTACCACCGTACCGCCTGCGAAATCTAAAGCACCTTTAGCAAATAAGAAGCCCGCAGGGCCGTCATAAGCAGAGGGGCCACCCCAGAACCAAACCATGTGAGCCATCGGCAGATAAGAGAAGGTAAACCATAAAATACAGAACAATAAGAGTGCAGAGAATTTAATCCGCTCCGCAAAGCCCCCCACAATCAAAGAAACGGTGATTGCTGCAAAGGTCAATTGGAAAATTACAAAGACCATCTCATGAATCACCACCCCTTTACTGAAGGTCTCAACGGTGACGGAAGTATCCACTCCGGCAAGGAAAAGCTTATCAAAACCGCCAATAAAGCTATTTAAGCTGCCGCCATCCGTGAAGGCTAAACTATAGCCATAAATAACCCAAAGCAGTGCAATCAAACAGAAAATACTAAACACTTGTGCCAGCACTGATAGCATATTCTTCGCCCGCACTAAGCCGCCGTAGAATAAAGCCAAGCCCGGAATCACCATCATGATCACCAAAATAGTGGAGATCATCATCCATACCGTGTCGCCCTTGTCAGGGATAGCTACCGTAGGAGCAGCTTCCGCCACAGCAATACTCGCTTCTTGAGCCAACGCTAAGCCTGATAAGCCTAATAAAGCCCCCACTAGCACCAAAGCCAATTTAAAATTCATGAGATCCCCCTTTAGAGCGCTTCACTGCCCGTTTCACCTGTCCGAATCCGAACCACTTGTTCCAGTGAAGTAACAAAAATTTTGCCATCACCAATTTTGCCTGTATTAGCCGCCTTACTAACTGCCTCAATCACGCGCTCGACTAAACTATTATCGATGGCAATTTCAACTTTAATTTTCGGAAGAAAATCAACGATATACTCAGCACCACGATACAGCTCAGTATGGCCTTTCTGGCGGCCAAAACCTTTGACCTCTGTCGCCGTGATCCCTTTGACCCCAATTTCACTCAGCGCATCACGCACATCGTCGAGCTTAAATGGCTTGATAATGGCTGTTATCATTTTCATCACGCGCACTCCTTAATAAATGCCATTCAATTGCAAACTTACAAACTTAAAACCTAAGTACTTACTTGCAAGTGATGTGCCAACTCTAAAAACAACGTAAAATCGTTAAGATCAGCAAGACGATTGCTGATTTACGCGCAGGCAACGACAGCGGCGCACTATAAAAGTGCCTACTGTCCATAGAGTTGCACCAGTAGTTTCGTTAGGATCAATAAGGAATGGGGTCAATGACAAATCCACTTGAGGATATGATGAAAAAATTCTCAGAGCTGATGCCTGAGCCAGTACGGAATATGCAAGATGATTTTGAAAAGAATATGCGCAGCATCATGGAAACGGGGCTGCAAAAAATGAATCTAGTCACCCGTGAAGAATTTGATATTCAAACCGCTGTTTTACAACGCACGCGGGAAAAATTAGAGGCGCTAGAAGCCCGTTTAAGTGAATGGGAAAATAAACAGACTTCCGCGACCAAACCAACTCCGTTTTCGGATGCCCACTGAGCGCATTTAATTAAATTAAAATTAAGCGGCATCCGGCTTATCTTCAGCTTCAAATTTATTCTGATTACGAGGCTTATTTTCACCGGGGGCAATTTGCTCTCGGATGAAACCTGTTAGACCATCACTGGTATCACCCTTTAAATCAACTTCGCGCAGCAAACTATCAATTAAAGGCACTTGCGCTCGATAACGTAAAGCACTATCCACAATTTGATCAGCTAAACCGCTATTGCCTCCATTCCCTTTAAGGCTGCCTGAGGCTGAACTCGAAACCGCACCCAAACCATCAATATGCATGATTTTAATACCATCGATATTTTCAATCGGTTTGACGCTTTCACGGATAATCTGTGGCAGCTGCCGGACAATTTCCATTTTGACCTGCATATCGATTTGGCTTTGACCCAAAATATTGGCTGCTTCATTTAAAGTACGCTTGCCAATGGCTTCGACTTGATAGCGAATTTCTGCGGCCTTAGCGGCTAATCGCTCTACTTCAGCATTGGCCTCTGCAATAATGGTTTGACGTTGTGCTTCTCTTTGCGCACCGATCACCTCTAAAAGCTTTTTGCGCTCGGCCTCGGCTTTTTCTCGAGAGGTGGCAATTTCTTCGGTCAAACGTGCAGCCTCGGCCTTCATTTTATCAGTGGTCATCCATGCCTCAGCAATACCACGCTCGAACTCTGCCCGTGCTACCTCCATATCACGCTTAGCCATTTCAATCGCCGTCTCTTTAGCGATACGAATTTCTTCTAGCTCCCGATCCACTCTTAATTTATTTTCTTCAATATCTTTTGCGGTTTGTGCTTGCAAATCTGCTAAATATCGCTCTTGTTGCTTTTGTGATTCAACCTGCTGCTGCTCAATCTGCAAGCGACGCTGCTCAGCTTCTTTATTTTTTTCTTGAATTTTAATCTTGTTTTCTTGCTCAATATCATTACGCCGCTTTTTACTTTCCTCAGTGATTTCATCAAGCTTAATCAAGCCGCGTGCGTCGAAGGCATTATTTTCATCTAAATACTCCCGTGCAGTTTGATCTAAACGCATTAGGGAGACTGAAACTAGCTCTAGGCCATTTTTATGGAATTCACTATTAAGATTATTTTCTACATTATTTTCAAAATCAGCACGCTTCACATGCAATTCATCCAAGGACATACTCGAAGCAACAGAACGTAAAGCCGCCACACATTGAGCTTCGACAATTTCTTTCATCCGATCTTGATTTAAAGTCCGATCCCCTAAGGTTCGTGCTGCGGTTGAAATCGCTGCATGGTTTTGTGCAACTCGTAAAAAAAACTCAGCAACGACATCGACCCGCAAAGAATCATGCGTAATCAAGGCATCGTGATTTGAGCGTTCTACTTCTACGCGCATGGTCTGCATATTGATAATCATCATGTCATGCAAAACGGGCAACACCAGTGCACCGTTATTCATCACAACTCGCTCACCACCAAAGCCTGTGCGCACAAACGCACGATCCTTAGTGGAACGTCGGTAAAAAGTTGAAAACAAAGCAACCACTATCAGCATTGCAACCAATGCGATAATTAAAATAAGAATGACAGAATTATCTAGCACACCCATACTTTTTCAGCCTAGGCAAAGTTCAGTAAAATTAAGTATAAACACTTCCGAATCGACATGCGCTATTTAGACAATAGACCTCTTTCATAAATCATTTTCTAGCCAATTCAAAGTTATAAATGCCCGCCATTAAGTTAAAGCGCAACCCCAATCGTTGACGCCGATTCCGAT
>JBJOOT010000145.1:0-9179 GCA_046051185.1 Pseudomonadota bacterium
CAATCTCATGGCCTAAAACAGCCTCCACTTCATCTGGGGTCATATTTTGCAATAGACCTTGGCTGACCGCGACCAGGGCATTATTTTTGTTCGCGCCCGTGGCAAAAGCATTGGGATCAGGGGAGTAAAATATCCCCACTTCCGGCATACCAATCCCAACTTTATCGGCTTGGCGACGTACCGTCTCTACCAACCAACGCTCTTGATTATTACTTGGATGCTCAATGATCTGCACCCCCATACTCCTTTTCGCCATCCATTTGGACATCAGTAAGCTAATGAACGAGCCACCAAAGCCAAAAATCAAAGCCATAAAGAGCATACCGCCCATGCTGCCCTGCGACAGATTAATTCCAAATACCGCTGCGAGTACATGCATGGTCACAAACAACACCGCCATTACCGCGAAGTTGGTGAGCACTAATAAAACAATTCGCATCATCTTAGTTAATACCTCAAATTCATACTTAAAATTAGCAACCATCATAGGTCAGTTCAATACAGATGCAAGTATCCCCTATCCATGCCCTTGGCTTTCCAAAGCACTCACTTGCTGATACCCCTTGGGTAATAACTTGCCACGTTGAGCGCGCTCCCCGCGATACTCAGCCCATTCATGCGCTTTTAGTATCAGTGGTTTTTTACGCTTATCAACATGTACCACTAATTGCTCATCGGCACTTAAGACCAAGGCAAAAGCCAAAGCCTCATCGGCAATACCCAAACCACCTTTTTTCAAATTCATCAGTTTATTGCCTTTGCCCTTAGCTAACACGGGCAATTCAGCAGCGGGTATTAAAAGCAAATAGCCACTCGTAGAAACCAAAGCCACATAATCGCTATCTAGCTTGCGTACAATAACGGGGGGCAAAATTGCCACTTGATCACCCGCGGTCAACGTGACCTTACCGGCTTTATTACGACTTTGCATGGCCTCAAAAGAACAGATAAAACCATAACCCTCAGCAGACGATAGGAGATAAACATCACTGTCTTTACCTAGCAAAATATTGATAAAACGCCCACCGCTTGGCAAACTCAGTTTCCCCGTCAAAGGTTCACCCTGACCGCGTGCCGAAGGTAAGGTATTCGCGGGTAAAGAATAGGTACGTCCGGTATTATCCAGTAAGACTAATTGCTGATTCGAACGCCCATAAGCCGCCGCTAAGAAACCATCACCTTGCTTATAACTCAAAGCCTCTGGTTCAATATCATGGCCTTTAGCAGCACGAATCCACCCCATTTTCGATAAGACCACCGTAATTGGCTCAGCAGGCGTGAGGGCGGCTTCATCGAGGATTTGAGCAGCCTCGCGCTCTATTAGTGGGGAGCGGCGCTCATCACCATACAATTTTGCATCTTCTTTCAGCTCTTTGCGAATTAGGCTCGTGAGCTTCTTATCAGAGCTGAGTAAACCTAAAATCTCTTCCCGCTCTTTTGCCAACTCAGCCTGTTCACCGCGAATTTTCATTTCTTCCAAACGGGCTAATTGACGCAATTTGGTGTCAAGAATGTATTCTGCTTGAAGTTCACTAAGCTCAAAGCGCTTGATTAATTTCGGCTTTGGCTCATCTTCACTACGAATAATCCGAATCACCTCATCTAAATTGAGGAAAGCGATTAATAGACCAGCCAATAAATGCAGACGCTTTTCGACCTTATCCAAACGCCATTGCAAGCGACGGGTCACGGTTTGACGGCGATAAGTTAACCACTCACTGAGAATTTGGCATAGGTCTTTCACTTGAGGGCGACCATTTAGGCCAATCATATTCAGATTAACCCGATAGCTTTTTTCCAAATCGGTGCTAGCGAATAAATGCGACATCAACTGCTCAATATCCACTCGATTGGAGCGCGGCACGATAATGAGGCGCACAGGCTGCTCATGATCGGATTCATCACGTAAATCTTCCACCAAGGGCAGTTTTTTAGCCTGCATTTGCTGGGCGATTTGTTCCAATATTTTCGAGCCTGATACCTGATAGGGCAAAGCGGTAATCACAATATCGCCCTCCTCCAGCTCATAACGCGCTCGCATTTTGAAACTGCCTATGCCTTTTTCGTAAAGGCTTAAGAATTCAGCAGCAGGGGTAATAATTTCTGCTTCGGTCGGAAAATCAGGCGCAGGAATAAATTTGCACAAATCGGCTAAGCTTGCAGTCGGGTGATCCAGCAAATGAATACAGGCAGTCACGACTTCACGCAGATTATGGGGGGGAATATCCGTTGCCATCCCCACCGCAATGCCCGTTGCACCGTTTAGTAAAACATTCGGCAAGCGTGCAGGCAAAGTCACAGGTTCTTCTAATGTACCATCAAAATTGGCTTGCCAATCAACAGTGCCTTGCCCTAATTCCTGTAGTAAAACTTTGGCATAAGGTGTCAGGCGTGATTCGGTATAGCGCATCGCGGCAAAAGACTTAGGATCATCCTGCGACCCCCAATTACCTTGTCCATCGACCAGTGGATAACGATAAGAAAATGGCTGAGCCATCAACACCATCGCTTCATAACAAGCCGAATCGCCATGTGGATGATATTTACCCAACACATCCCCCACGGTGCGTGCCGATTTTTTATGCTTTGACGCGGCCGATAACCCCAGCTCCGACATTGCATACACAATCCGGCGTTGCACCGGCTTTAAACCATCCCCTAGATGCGGCAAAGCCCGATCCAAAATGACATACATGGAATAATCCAAGTAAGCTTTTTCAGTATAGGTTTGTAAGGGTAAGGTCTCGATCCCGTCGTAATTCATGCTAATCCTTGTTGTTTTGCTCGCAAGAATTATAGCAGCTAGCCCGCAGGGGAATGAACTTAGTGGATAAGACTTAAAATTTTAAACCCACTGCAAGCCAGCATAGATGTCGGCTACACTTAAAGAGGCTTGTAAACAATCAAGGCTTAAGAGCTGCGTTAACTCGGTATAGGTTTTCACCCACCACTGGCCTTGTTGATCCCGATAAAAACAAGTGACCTCATAACGATCCTGTGCTACCACCCAGTAGTTTTTTACTGACGCTAGGGACTGATAAGCCAGCAACTTTTCGTGATAATCCTTCCATTCAGTGGACTTAGAAACGACCTCAATCACCAAGCAAGGCCGATCAACAAAGTATTCACTGTCTTCCTGATTGGGTTCGCAAGTGAGCAAGACATCGGGATAGTAATAGCTGTTGCGTTGGCTAATCCGTAACTTCATATCCGACATGAACACACGGCAAGCTGAATCTTTAGCTAAATTGCGCAAGGCGATTGCCAGATTCAAAGCAATTTCATTATGAGTTTTACTCGCGCCCGCCATCGCGAATACTTGCCCATCCACATATTCATGGCGCTCTTTAGCTGTTTGTTCTTGGGCTAAATATTCAGTTTCTGTTAAAGCAAAATTCCGAATAGAGGGTGCTAACATAGATCATGACTCTCTGACTACCACTGGAAGTCAATTACACAAAAATTTCCGTAGTCTTACTGACTACCCCAAAAACTCCCGCACCGCCGCAATCTGTTCAGGTGTTGCCAAAGTTGGCGCATGCCCGACTTGAGCAAAACTGACCGCTTGCGCATTCGCTTCAGGTTTACGCGCCAGCATTTGCTCGACTTGCTCAGCCGATAATAAATCGGATAACTCACCACGAATAATTAAAGTTGGGCAGACAATTTGCGCCCAAAGTGGCCATAAAGTAACGTCACCCTTGTAATTATTAAACGGCTCTACCAAACGCACATCATAATGCAAGGTCACTTGCCCAGTGCTAGTGCGTCGTGCTGAAGTCATCGCCATGCGCCGCCAGAAGGCATCAGTGTTTTCGCCAAAAGGCCGATACACCTGCCGTAACCAAGCTTCTAATTCACTCACATGATTGAAGCTTGGCTGCGAGCCTGCATAGCTACGAATGCGCTCCACCGCAGCGACAGGCACTTCAGGTCCCACATCATTGAGTACTAACTGTTGAATGCGCTCAGGTGCCATCGCGGCCACCACCATACCGATCAAGCCACCCATTGAAGTACCGACCCATTTAAACTGCTCAATCCCTAATTGATTGGCTAAATCCAAAGCAATTTGCGCATAAAACGGCACCACATAATGCTCTAAGGGGGTATCGCTCCATTGCGATAAACCACGCCCAGGTGTATCGGGGCAAATCACTCGATAGCGTGTGGCTAAGGCTTCCGCCAATTCATCAAAATCCCGCCCGGTACGGGTTAAACCATGCCAACAAATCACCACGGGTGCAGTCGGCGCACCCCATTCGGTGTAGTGAATTTCGAAATGTTGACAAGTCAGAAAATGATGACTAGGAGACATAAGGGCGATCCTTAAGAATAAATAGCTTTAAGCATACCGAGGTTTAAGCTTTTTTGACAACCAAATACACCCCTGCCACCGTAAGACCAATTGCGGCTATAGCTAGGAGCGGCAAAGATTCATCAAATAACAACCAAGCTTCTATACTCGTAGCCGGTGGCACTAAATAAAAATAGCTCGCCACCTTCGCGGCTTCGCCTTCTCGAATCATAAACATGAGTAATAAAATCGCACTCACCGATAAACCTAAGACTAACCAAGCTAAAGCAAAGATGAGTTGTTGATCCCAAATGACCACCCGAGTTTCAAAGCTATAGGCCAAAATACCCATGAAGAGCGCGGTACTCACATATTGCCAAAGCGAGCCAGCCACTAAATTGATCCCCGCTCCAAAACGCTTTTGATACACCGTCCCCAAAGAAATCGCGACTAAAGCAATTAAGGCTGCTGCCAAAGCTGAGCCTGTGAGTTCAAATTTGCCATAGCCACGAGTGCTCAGAATCACCACCGTGACACCGATGAAGCCCAAAGCTAAACCTAAATATTGACGAGGTACTAAGCGCTCACCAAATAAGCGCCAACCTAAAGCGGCTGTCAGTAAAGGCTGAATCCCCACCACAATTGCGGTGATCCCCGCAGGCATACCCCATTTAATCGCGGCAAACACCCCCCCTAAATACAAACCATGCAGCAATAAGCCCGTGACCATTTGATGCCCCGCCTGCTGCCAACTTGGCCATTGCACTCGTAACACGATACAGAGCAGCAAAAAGACCGCAATGGTCCAAAGCATCCGAATGAACAATAAATAGAACGGCTCAATAAAGGGTAACGCATACTTCGCGCCAATAAACCCCGTACTCCACAAGAAGACAAACAAAAACGGAATCGCTTGGATAAAGGCGCGATGTAAACGAGTATTCAATCCCTCAATCCTTTATTGAACTTGACCGTTCATTTGTTGGAGCTGTTTGAGCATTTCCAAGGTTTCCTTGGGTACATCATCACTTTCTTCTAATTGCTGCATAATCTCAGGAGTGAGTCCCTGCTCTTCAATTTGCTGCATTAAATCCGCTGGTAAACCTAAATCAGCATTTTCATTTAAGCTTGGCATCTGTGGGAAAAATTTAGCAGGCAATTCTGCGAATGAAATCGGGCTACCATTTAATTCAGCAGTTTCACCCAATAATTTAAGCTGCAATTTATATTGATTATTGGCTTCAAGAATCGCTTTTTGCTCCAGTGCATAGCCCATTAACGCACCTAAATCTGTAGGCAAAGCAGCTTTATCCGCACTTAAGTCGATACTACCAGTCACTAATCGACCCCAATCTTGTGGGCCATAAAGGATTAAATCATTCAGCTTAAGAGGTTGTTGACTACCGGCATAGGTCAAATCAGCTACACCCGCTATTTTGCCCTGATCCAAACCTAAGCTTAGGTCATAACGCAATTTCGATTGCCCCGCTTGAAGTACCTTATTCAAGATAAGATCTAATAATTCTTCCGTCAGCTGTTGAGCCTGTTGTGCTAATTGTTGTTGTTGTTTTTGCCCCTCAGGTAACTCCGTAGCGGCTTCATCGACTTGCATCTGTTCTTGTACGGTTTGTAACTTAGCTTGGAGGGCTTGGATTTCTTTTAAACCCTCTAATTTAAACCCCGCATAATCAACTTTGACATCCACTTGTTTAACTGGAATTGGATTACCTTGTTGATTTTTCCCTTGAATATTTGTCAGATGAAAAGAGCCTTTACCTTGTAAAGCCCCGTTTTGCTCGCTGGCGACTGAATCGACACTCAAATCCATTTTAATCGGCTGCGTCTCTCCCGCCACCAACATCGATATTTCTGGTAGTTTTGCTGTGAACTCTGAGACACCACCGACCCCAGCTCCTATCCGCCCTTGCACATCCATACTCGGTAAAGTGAAGCTGGCATTATTATCTCGTAGTTCAAACGCTTGCGCTTTAAAGGTAAAAGGGCCAGACTTTTCTGTTACAGAAATATCGCTTGTTAAATTAGCCCCTGCCCATTTAACGGTCGTGCTACCTTCCTCTAAGCGTAGATCCATCGGGTTAAAACTCGCGGCCGTATGCACGACTTTATCAAAACTAATCGTCGTTTCAGCCGTAAATGGCTCTTTACCCGCAAAAGCTTGCTCTACAAACGTCTTTGATTCTGCAGGTAAACTCGTCGTAGCCAAGTGCGTCGACCAATGTGAAACACCGAAGCTCAAGCCATTTGCAAAGAGTAATGGGCCGTGTTTAATTTGATGATCAAATTGAGCTTGATTTAACCAAGGCGCAAGCAAAGGATCAGTAACCAGCATCCGAGTTACCGCCTTAGCCCCTAGCAATGAGCGCTCATAACTAACTAACTCTTGACGGATACCCTGCCCTGCACTGTGCTGATTCGCTTGCTCAATTTGCGCCCGCACAATCTTTTCGGTTTCCTGACCCACATACCAAGTTGCTCCTAACCAAGCCCCCCCTCCCACAACGAGTAAAGCGGCTATGACGACACCAAGTTTTTTCATACATTAACTCCTAATTTTTAATATTGTGTAATCTTGATTGAATCAATTAAGCTGAAATTATACTACGGCACAGTTTTTTCAAAACCCAGCTTCAGCTTATCTTTAACGTCCTAACATTTGTTTGAATGATACGCCAGTTAACCGCAAACTAATAAAATAGCTAAGGATGGATAAGACAATTAACCCCCCTAAAACGCTTAACCGCGCTAAGCTCGATGCTGTTTGCCACCACAGCGCATTCGGTGAAACGAGCCAGACCAGCCCACACATCACCCCTGTAGCCAAGCCAATCCGTATCAGATGCTTAGCCCACCCACCCTCAGCGGCAAATACACCTTCTTTATATAAAGTCCGAAATAATAAACCCGCATTGACATAACCCGCTAAGGCCGTCGCTAATGCTAACCCCGCATGCGCCCCCGCCATACCAGAAAAAAACCACGGTAATACAATCAATACATTCAAAGCCATATTCGCAAAGATCGAAATGATCCCAATTTTTACAGGTGTTTTCGTGTCTTGACGGGAGTAAAAACCAGGGGCTAACACTTTCACTAAAATAAAGGCGGGCAAACCCAAGGCATAGGTCATTAAGCTCAAAGCCGACATTTCCACATCGCTCCACTTGAACTCACCATACATCATAACCGCCGCAAGAATCGGCTCAGCGAGTAAAATCAAACCTAAAGTGGCTGGAATCGAAATCAAGAGCGCTAAGCGTAAAGCCCAATCCATCGTACTACGAAATTGACTTGCATCCGCTTTTGCATGATCACTAGAGAGCTTGGGTAAAATCACCGTCCCTAAGGCCACACCAAAAATAGCTAAGGGCAGCTCCACAAAACGATCCGAGTAATACAGCCATGAAATGCTCCCCACCACTAAATAGGAGGCAATGATGGTATTAATCACTAGATTTAATTGCGCGACCGAAGAGCCGAATAAGGCGGGGATCATCAAGCGCATGACACGCTTTACACCCTCATGGGCTCTACGCACTTTAAACCGTGGCAACAAGCCCAGTCGGATAAGACTTGGAATTTGAAACAAAAACTGCACTAAACCCGCTACAAATACCCCCCAAGCCAGTGCCATCACCGGCTCTGCAAAATACGGCGCGCCCCAAATCGCAAAGGCAATCATCACCACATTCAACAAAGCAGGGGTTAATGCAGGAATAGCAAACTTACCGAAGGTATTCAGGATACCGCCGACTAAACCGGCAAGAGAAATAAATAAAATATACGGAAAAGTAATCCGTAGCATCTCGGCCGCTAACTCAGGGCGCGCATCGGCTTGTTTGGAAAAACCAGGGGCAAAAATTTCTACCATTAATGGCGCAGCCATCATACCGAGGGAGGTAATCACCAGCAGAATTAAGCCTAGGCTCCCTGCGACATAATCAATTAAATCCCGTAAAGCCGCGCGGCTTTGCGTTTCTTTATACTCTGATAAAATAGGTACAAACGCTAAGGAAAAAGCCCCTTCTGCAAAGAAGCGGCGTAATAAATTCGGGATTTTAAAAGCGACAAAGAAAGCATCGGTCGCGCCATCTACAGGAAAATAACGAGCAACCACGACATCACGAATTAAACCTAAAATCCGTGAAATCATGGTCATGGCACTGATTACCGCACCGGAACGTAATAGGCGACTCATCGTTAAAGCTAGTCCTTACCATTGAAGGCGCTGATTCTGCATCAATCCTGTGCAAAGGTCATGCAGAACCTGTGATTTTTTTATGTTACCAACCACTCACAAGCTGAAGATCAAAGCCTCTCAAAGAAGGTAGGCTTGCTTGGCTGAATTGAAGCGTCTAAAGTGTGCCCCACCTTTTGCTTGGAACTTGGAAATTCGCATGAAGAGTGTTTCAAATGAACCCGTTAGTTTTCCCCGTCGAATGGGAGCTGTCTTCTATGACACGATGCTGATTGGGGTTACGACAGCTATTATTGGCGGCATTCTTGCAACTATCGTCGCTCAAGTAGGAGGTGTCGAACTACACTCCGGCTCACGTCTTTCTAATCTATTATTTCTATTGGATCTTGTGATTGCTTTCTTTCTATTCGGCTGGTTTTGGACACATGGTGGTCAAACCTTAGGGATGCGGGCTTGGAAAATTAAAGTAGTAACGGATGATGGCTCTCCATTTGGCTGGCCGCAAGCTTTTTTCCGGTATGTCGGTGCTTTATTTAGTTGGCTAGCCTTGGGAGTGGGTTTCTGGGTGGCAATTTTTGACCCGCAAAAACTGACTTGGCATGATCGCTTTTCTCGGACTCATTTAGTTCGTACCCCCTAATAGCCTTGAAATACCACACAATGCAA
>JBJOOT010000146.1:0-9172 GCA_046051185.1 Pseudomonadota bacterium
ATTCAAAACAATGCAGCAGATCCACAACCCTATCCTTTGTTGGAGGTGAGTTTTCTAAATCAGCGCTCTGAAGTTGTCGCTTTGCGGCGCTTTACGCCTGAAGAATACCTCAGTAAGGAGCAGCAAGGCCAATTAATGCCAGCAAAAACCCCTAAGGAGCTTTCGTTGAACATTGAAGATCCGGGTAAAGATGCCGTGCGCTTCCAATTACGCTTTCTATGAGCGACTACTTAGCATAGGAAGCTTATTATTAAAATTTATACAATTTTACATTTATTCATTAATAAAAAATGCGAAAAGATTTTGCTTGGGCTATAATCGCGCGCCCATAAGTTATGCCGAAGAAACAAGGTAGGGTTCTTAAAACCAGCCCTAGATTTAACCCTTTGATTTTTAATGAAATCAAGCTGTTGGAGAAAAATAATGGCAACTGAAAATGTAACCTATATAGCAAGGAAAGCTGCGTTACCAGTTGATGGCATTAATCCCTATATCCCTGAAGCTGGCGAAGAATACATGAACGAAAAGCAATTACAGCATTTTCGTAATATTCTAGTTGCTTGGAAAAAAGAATTAATGGAAGAAGTGGATCGCACCGTCGATCACATGAAAGAAGAAGCAAGTAACTTCTCCGATCCTGCTGATCGTGCCACCCAAGAAGAAGAATTTGCTTTAGAGTTACGGGCGCGGGATCGGGAACGCAAACTGATTCGCAAAATCGAAAAAACTATTGCACGGGTTGATGAAGAAGATTACGGCTATTGCGATGCTTGTGGCGTAGAAATCGGTCTACAGCGCTTGGAAGTACGCCCGACAGCTGAACTATGCATTGATTGCAAAACCACCCAAGAAATCAAAGAAAAACAATTGGCATCCTAATAGTGTGACTTATATTGGGCGCTTTGCGCCCTCCCCTACCGGCCTATTGCATTTTGGCTCACTACTGGCTGCAACTGCGAGTTATTTACAAGCTCGCAGCCAACAGGGGCAATGGCTGCTGCGCATTGAAGACCTTGATCAAGCTCGCGAACAAACAGGCGCTGCGGACGCTATCATTCAAACTTTACGCTTATATGGCTTTGAATGGGATCAGTCGATTATTTATCAAAGCCAGCGCTTAGCTGCTTATGCGGATGCGCTACAGCGTTTAAAATCTTTGACTTATCCTTGTCATTGCTCACGCAAGCAATTACAAGCGATTGCTAATCATGGGGAATTTGGCCTGATTTACCCACAAACCTGTCGGGATAAAAATCTCCCTTTAAGCCATTCAACGGCGATTCGAATTAAAACCCTTGATCAACTTATTTGCTTTAATGATCAAATTCAAGGACGCTATTGCCAAAATCTCGCCAAAGAATTAGGTGATTTTGTAATTCGTCGCGCTGATCAAACCTTTACTTATCAATTAGCAGTCGTGGTTGATGATGCTTGGCAAGGTATTACTGAAATCGTACGTGGTTCAGATTTACTGGATAATACCCCTCGCCAACTCTATTTACAGCAGCTATTAGGTTATTCTAGGCCTAGTTATGCACATATCCCGATTGCTATCAATCGTTTAGGCCAAAAACTCAGTAAACAAACTTTAGCCCCTGCTTTAACCACACAAGCACATGAATTATTAGTGAATTTAGTTAACGCCTTGAAATGTTTGGGACAAAATCCACCAGAGCCTAAATCTTTTAGTAACCTCAACGCCTATTGGGATTGGGCAATAGCCCATTGGGATTTAAATAAAATTCCCAAGCAATTAACGTATCATCCGATAATTTCCACCTAAAATCTTTTTACTACTAAAACTCTATACTCTATGCCTCTAAACTCAAATGATTAGGGTCGGCAATTAATATCTATAAAGTCTATAGGAGTTTTAGATGAATACGATTGGATCTGCCGCTACACCAACCACAGCGGCTACAAATAATACTTATTCCACACAAGCTTTAGCCAATTTGAGCAGTTTAGCCAGCAGTTTTACGAGTTCAACAAGCTCAGCGAGTGGTCTGAATTTTAATAATTTAATTCTCAGCTTATTGATGCAAATCATTCAAACTTTGTTGAAAAATATGCAAAATAAGAATTGCGGCTGTGATCAACCTAGCAAGCCACAAACTTTAAATTTAACAGATACAGAAAAAACTAAGTTAGCTGATGCCTTATCAACCGATGGCAAAGCCGTCACGATTGTATCTGTTGAGGATAGCGATAAGAGTGGCCAACTATCCGTGGGTGATAAAGTCAATATTCAACGTCCCACTGGAAAATTGGACAATCAAGGTAAACCGATTGTTGAATCTGCTTCTGTCAAGCTAACTCAAGAGCAATTGGATCGGTATCAAAATACCTCAAGTTCATTTAATAAGCTATCTTTATCTTTATCCACTGCCGAGCAAGATAAGTTATTAGATGTCGTCACTCTAGGACGCTACTATATTGGTGGTAATGCACCTAGATTAGTCAATGTGATTGACAAAGATAATAGTGGATCGCTGTCAATCGGTGACCAAATTAACTTAAAATCTTTTTTTGGTCGCCATGATGAGATCACTAATGAGCCTATTATTACTTACAGCACTGAGACTTTCAGCGCAGAGCAGTTTAATAACTACCAAAATCTTACCAAAGATGGGAACTTACTCGATTTGAGTTCACAAGAGCGCGGTTGGCTACAAACGACTTATCATAATAGTCTGCCCACCGTTTTAAACGTCGTTTATGATAATGACAATAGTGGAGATATTTCAGTAGGCGACTCAATTGGCTTACGCCAGTATGTAGGCCTAGGAGCACCAACACTAGAAGGTCCCTATCAAGTCAGCTTAGTAACGCTAGATCAGCAGCAATTCGATGAATATCTAAAAGCTAAAGCCACTGGCGGCGGCACAAAAGGAGATCGTATTAGCTGATTAAAAAGCCTCTAGCAACACCACCGCATGCGCCGCAATCCCTTCTTTGCGGCCTTCAAAGCCAAGGCGCTCGGTGGTGGTTGCTTTCACGCTCAGTTGATTCAATTCACACTCTAAATCCGTGGCTAGATTGGCACGCATCGCCTCAATATGAGACGCCATTTTTGGCGCTTGGGCAACGATAATACTATCGAGATTCGCCAATTGATAACCCTGCTCTTTAACCAACTGATAGACGGTTCTTAATAAAATACGTGAATCAATCTTGGCATAAGCACTAGAAGTATCGGGAAAATGCTTGCCAATATCCCCCAAAGCCAAAGCCCCTAATAAAGCGTCACAAATCGCATGAATCAAAACATCGCCATCAGAATGAGCTGCAAAAGCATGCGTATAGGGAATCTTCACTCCCCCCAAAACTAAATGATCACCTTCAGTAAAGGCATGCACATCATAACCTTGCCCAATCCGCATTACGCCTGCTCCTGCAAAAAGAACTCAGCCAAGGCTAAATCAGCCGGACGAGTGATTTTAATATTACGGGCATCCCCTTCGACTAATAAGGGATGCAAACCCAAATACTCCAAAGCAGATGCTTCGTCAGTGAGGGTAACGCCTGCCTGCAAAGCTTGCTCAATAGCCACCGTTAATAAACCTAAAGGTGCAAGCTGCGGAGTGAGAGCATGCCACAAATCAGTACGCTCCTCAGTATGGCTAATCAAAGCTTGACCTTTAAAACCACGCTTCATGGTATCACGCACTGGCGTTGCTAAGATCGCGCCTTGCTCAGCAGACGCCGCCAGCAAAGCCGTTAAATCGGCAGAGGCTAAACAAGGCCGCGCTGCATCATGCACAAGCACCTTAGTATCCTCCGCTAGCAATAAGGTCTGCTGCAAATACTTAAGGCCACTCAGCACCGAATGAACACGATCTTGCCCTCCGATAGCCTGATACACTCGCTTGTTTTGATACAAAGGAGCTAATTCTGCCCAATACTGATCAGTCGCACTGACTACCACCACCACTCCTTGAATCGCTGGGTGATGAAGAAAACCAGCTAAAGTATGCTCTAAAACGGTTTTATTATGTAAACGCAGATATTGCTTGGGAATAGCGGTTTGCATTCGTGAGCCAACACCAGCCGCCGGAATAATGCACCAAACCTCACTCGACATAGGTCGGAGTGCCTGTTGCAGCGGGAGCGGGTTTAGGGGACTCTGTTTTGGCATCACTATTTAAAATCACTTGATAAAAAGTTTCACCACGTTTGATCATGCCTAACTCACTACGAGCACGGTCTTCAATAACGGCATCATCCCGACTAATATCCAGTACATCAGCCTGTAATTGCTCATTACGCTTGGCTTGCGCTTCATTTAACTGTTTTTGCTCTGCAATCTGCCCTTCTAAATCCCAGATTTCAGGATAGCTACCTGTACCGAGCCATAAACGAATAAAGAGCGCTAGTGAAAGTACACTTAAAACGAGTAATAAGATTTGAGTGAGTGTTAGTTTCATGCCTGAGGTTTTAGATCGCCCAAATAAGTACGGCGGGTTTAAGTCCCGCCACCAAGCATAGCAGATTGCTAGCTAGACTGCTGTAGGCATTTGAAAGTCATCACCCGTACACACATTCCCAATCTGGAGAGGTGGACTGTCACTACGTCCGTCAAGCCATTGATTTAGATTCAATCTGGCGTAGACGCCGGACGGGGTGATCTTGTATTGCCAAAGCGCGGGCAAGCGCGAAGAAAACGGGTACAAGAAATCCTATAAATGATGTATTTACTGGATACTAATATTGTCTCTGAACTGAGGAGGCAAAAACCTCATGGTGCAGTCGTCGCATGGATTCAGTCTGTTGATGACAAGGATTTATATCTCTCTTCGGTCACATTAGCTGAAATTCAAGCGGGTATAGAAATAACCCGAGATCAAGATGCCGAATGTGCCGCCGAACTGGAAGCATGGCTGGATGAAGTGGCAACCAGCTATAACATTTTGAATTTGGACGACCCTGCTTTTCGTGCTTGGGCAAAACTAATGTATAAAAAATCCGACATTTTATACGAAGATGGAATGATCGCCGCCCTTGCTTTATAAAGCCAATATCTGCTTAAGCTATTTACTTATTTTTGCGAAGCAAAATTAGCGTGAAGCAATTGTTAGCTGAACATCACTTTTTTATTAAATCTAAAAATCCTTCGGAAATTAACCAATTATCGAAATGCTCCATAAGTATCTCAAAATTTTTAGGTAGATTTAAGATTTCTTCTTTTTTGAATTGTAATACGGATTCAATATCCTGTCTCATATTCTTTGGAAGGGACTTGCAGTTTTTTTCAGAGAATTCCAAAAGTCTTTTTTCTCCAGGATGAAGAATTCGGTTTACAGAGAAAATTATATCAAAATAACTGGCATAAAATGCTGCTGTCCGATGATTAATACTTAAAAGATCACTCCTTTTAACTGCTTTTTTGATCTGATTAATATAAGAAGGGATTATATCTTTTAACAAAGGATAGTTTTTAATTATTATATTTTTTGTAATTCATCTGGGTATTGGCAAACCGTTATTTGCTGTAATTCACTAAACCAATTTGTTGGATCAAATAAAATAATTGAATTTCTAACAATACTCCAAAAACAGGTCGTATAACCCATATTGCTTTCATTTCTTATGATAACTTTATCAAGTTCAGACTCAATCCAGTTTTTTTCAAAATAGACAATATCAACCTCAATATTTGTTGGTTTATTAATCCATTCATCACCAGCCCCCCAATACTCAAGGCCAATATTTTTTAAATTAGACCCTCCAGTATTTTCAACAATAGCTTCTCTTATTTCAATTGGGATTTCGTCATTAACGTAAACATATAAATCAATATCCGAATCTGAATCAGTAATATCTACACTGTGCGCCGATGACCCACTAAGCGCAACTGAAACAACTTGTGGAAGTTTAGAAAACTCAATAGCGAGTTTTTCAGCTAAATATTGATGCTTTGAATTCATTTATTTCCTCATTTATTAAAAATAGCTCGCAGGGTCTAGCCAACATCTCGGCTGACGGACACGGCGGGGAGTCAGCCATTAAGAATCATGGGCTGTCACCACGCCCGTCGTCGACACACTCGTTATACCTTTGATTGATTATGCTATTTTAAGACCTTGAATGCTGGAGTCAGCCCTGACCTGCTGGCAACCTTGCAAAACTGCCCATCGAAAGTATGCATTAAGCTCTCGCCACAAATACACAAGTGCAGGGCATCAGCAAAATCAGCGCCCAATTTGTACCATTCAAGAGCTTGTCCAACTTCTATTGGGTTTTCTACTGTGACATTTTCTGTTATCAGGGTATTCTCAAAAAATGCCGCTATGTCACTACGAGCTGCTTTATAAACTGACCGCAGCACCCACTCGCTCTCCAGCAGAACCGTTCTTGAGATGAAAACCTCATTATTATTCATCAGTTGCTCTGCAAGGTCGGCTTGGTGCTGATCGTCATTGACCGCAAGACGTACCAGCAAATTGGTATCAAAAGCGATCATTAGTGTACTCGACAGGTTTGCATAATGTCTCAGTTGGAACAGGCTCGCCCTTATGCTGTAAAAACCCCCGCAAGGATTTTGCTGATAACTTATGCTTTTGGGCTGGCTTGGTCTGTAGCATCACCCCATGTTCAGTTGTCACCAATGTTAGCTCGACACCAACACCCCAATGCAAAGAATCCCGAACCTCTTTAGGGATAACAATTTGTCCTTTGCTAGACAATCTGACCGTAGCTGTCATCATAAACAATACCTCAAGTAAGACTGTTGGTAAGAATTTAGATTATCGAGTGATTGATGGTGGACAGCAAGTAAGATTGTGAATTTTGATTATTTATCATCATGACCGGAATCAAGCACATATTTGATTATGTCTATTGTTGGTATTTTGTTATTTTTGAAGGCTAGATAGTCAAGCTCATCAGCAGCATTAGTGCAATTCGGCTAATACTTTAACTGACAGATAGAGCCAAATTCTGATTTAAGGTCTTGAAATAAGCTATCAAAATTGCTTTATCTTCTTTATTTGAAAATGGGTCGGTCATTTTTATGCACATAACGTAGAGATCACCTGCAAACCCATAAACGACCGCCGGAGGCGGGGGCGCTTGTGGGTTTGTCAGGTACATCGGCTAGTTCGGCCTTGCCGTTGTTTATGCAGTCTTTGCTAGCGGCATAAAAATCTCTACAGCCTCGAACGGAACAGAAACTTGTCCTTCTTCTGTTCTTTCAATTAGTCCGAGTTCTTCCAATCTTGTTACGTCTGTATGAACATTGGAATAATTGCGCTCGGCTGTTTTTGCCAGTGCGTACACACTGCATGGGCCTGCTCGGCTTAAAGTATCAAGTAAATCTAGTCGTGCTGGCGTTAATTCGCTAAAGAGTGATTTAGCTGATTCAAAAGAAAGCCTAAAATTTAACGACTTTCCTGCTGCTACATCCTTGATTTGTTGACGTGCAGCCCGAATTGCAGAACCACGTTTTGCTACTTCAATAATTGCTTTCATGATTCTCTCCAAGTTGCAATATCATTTTCAAAATCGTCAAGCAATTGATCAATATTTTTGAATGCGTAATCTGTCTCTGATGTGTTTATGTGCTTGTGATCGCCTTTGCCACGTTCGTTATCGTAGCGCACTCTGCACTTTCCATTTAACCCGTAGTAAAGTCTGTATTTATACTTGTGTGTGCTTGGTGGTGTTGGTTCTGGTAATTCCCAAATGACGATCTCTACAATTGATCCATCGTCATGAACTTCTTTTGCTTTCACGATCAATGTTGCCTTCATGTATTGCATGATAGCAATACAAAAAACTCTTGTCGAGTAGCAATATTATTAGGGCTGAACGTCAAATCTGACGGGCGCGGCTGGGAGTAAATTGGGCGAAGTCGCGGGCTGTCACCGCGTCCGTCGTCAAGAGCCTTGTTGGCTCTTGATTGAAGATGAACAGAAATGAATGAGTATTGGCCGAACTACTTGATAGAGTGGATACGACATAATGGGAAGTGAAAAAAACAGCATAAAATCTTTAGAATCGATAAGTATACCCAATATCAACGCTATGATATATACTGCGGTCAGTAAAAACCATATTATATAAGGCATGACCTTATTCTTTTTAAAATAGATGACTAAAGCCAGCGTTGCAAGTATAGCAATAGCAAAAGCCAAGTAAGATTCAAGGTAGTTGTTCACGATATCACTGACACCATAATCATCTCCCATGATAATCTGACCTTGAGGAGGAGAAAAATTAAAATAGATAAAGCTATGATAGGAAAAAAATGCCATATTTATTATTATCAATAAATATAATGACATGATCGTTTTATTAAAAATCATATTGTAAAATCCAAACTATGATTAACAATGGATTTATAATTTTTCTCTATAAAGAACTTCAAATGCAGTAGGCATTTTAAATGCTTCTAACTTTAGTTCAGCCTTGCAAAGGAAAGAAGCATTATCCATTTTATTTTCTAGGCAATTAATTGAATCTTTATAAGCAGGTCGTTCATATTTGGCAGCAGTAGCATTATCAACGTAACCAAGAGCAGCTCCTTTAGTTTGACCCTCACAAATATTAGGAGCATTTTTTTCGAGTTGATTAATGTGTATCTGCTCATGTTGAACGAAGCAACTGCGGATTCCACACTCATCAGATATATCGGAGCGGATAACTTCTTCAAATCCGCCTTTTCCATCGCAAGATGTCCCACCTTCTGCCGAAATGCTATTTGGAGTGATAATTTGATTAGAAACAATAAACCCATTATTCTGAGTACTATTATCAGATAATTAGTGTTTTCTCAAATTTATCAATGAGTTGTTTGTTTGGATTTGTATCAAACCTAGTGCTTGTTGGAGCTGTTTGAGCTATGCGGTTAGCAGCATTGGTGGAGTCTACTATGACAGTGATACTCCTAAAAATATTCAAGCTCAATAATTTTTGATTTAACGACACAAAGCATCAAATTGTAGACAATAGGTGTATTTTTGATGATGGTCGGTTTTAACGATCAAAAGCCAACGTCTCACATGACGGGCGCGGCGGGGAGTAGTCAAAACGGAGTCGTGTGTTGTCACCGCGTCCGTCGTCGATGTAATCGTTAGACTATTTGGTAACACATTCTTTTTCATCACTTGACCACCTGCCTCCAGCATCAAGGCATCGGTCGATTTTCACATAGTCACTCACAAATAAAAAA
>JBJOOT010000147.1:0-9101 GCA_046051185.1 Pseudomonadota bacterium
GAGTAAAATATCTACTAATTTAGCATAAAGCTTAATTTTTAACCCAGTCATTCTCAAGGGCAAAAGCTAGAGGCTAATACCAGTGATCTGCTAGACTGCTATTTTATAGGTATAGGTTGCAAGTATGGCTCTGGAAATTGAGCATAAATTCCTAATTATTTCAGATGAATGGCGCAAGCTAGTCAATCGCTCTGAGGTATTTCGCCAAGGTTATCTTAGCAATAACCCCGCTGCTTCGGTACGTGTCCGCCTTGCGAATGATCAGGCTAGTTTGAATATTAAGGGCATGACCATTGGCACACAGCGTCCTGAGTATGAGTATAACATTCCTTGGCAAGATGCTGTGGAAATGCTGAATCAACTCTGTACCCCGCCTTTGATTGAAAAAACCCGCCATTTTCTAGAGTTTGCTAGCAAAACTTGGGAAATTGATGAGTTTGCCGGTGAAAATGCGGGTTTAATTGTGGCAGAGCTTGAGTTAACAACAGTTGGTGAATATTTCCAAAAGCCCCATTGGGTGGGTAAGGAAGTCTCGGGGATAGAGCGTTATTACAATGTCAGTTTGCTGACTTATCCTTATAGCCAATGGACTGAAGCGGAGAAAATGGATGGGGCTTAAAGCCGTGTTATTTGACCATGATGGCACTTTGGTGGATTCTGAAGGTGTGCATTATCAATTGTGGTTGGAGGCATTAAAGCCTTATGGTGTGAGTATTTCCACTGAGCAATACATGCAGATTTATTCGGGAATGCCGACCTTGGATAATGCAATCGATCTGGTAGAGCGCTTTCAATTGGCTGTTGCTGTGGAGGATTTAGTTGCTAAGAAATTAGCCCTCGCTCATGACTATCTCAAGCAAGCTGCTTTTCCGCTCATGCAAGGTGCTCGAGCGATTTTAGATTATTTTCAGCAACAGCCTTTGATTCAGCAAGCAATTGTGACTGGAGCAGGGGCGCAGATTGTGCAGGCTACGGTTCGTTCGCATAGCTTAGCGGGCTATTTTGCGACCATTGTCTCTTATGATGATGTTGAACGCAGTAAACCCGCCCCCGATTGTTATTTATTAGCTGCCGAGCGCTTAAAGCTAGAGCCGTCTGAGTGTATTGCCATTGAAGATACGGAACATGGCGTAGCCGCCGCTGTGGCAGCGGGCATCGCTTGTATTGCTATTCCGAATGCACAATCACTACGCCATGATTTCTCAAAAGCGATAGTGGTTGTGCCTAATCTAAAAGCAGCACAAACTTGGATCAGCCAACAGTATCAACTAGAAGGTTAGTCGCATCGCTTAGTTCGCTTGAATAAGCCAGTCTATTCGCCAATGACCTTGGTTGTTTATTTGTAAAGCTTGGCTTAAACGGGGAAGCAGTGCTTTTAATGAGCGATCTAATTGCCAAGGTGGATTAATAATCGCTAAGCCCGAGCCATGCATTCCCAATTCAGGCGTTTGTGCTTCGATACTTAATTCAGCAACTAATAAACTGGTAAATTTAGCTTTTTCTTTTAAATCATGCAGCAAGCGTCGACTTTGATCGCGTGCTTTTGCCAATAGTGGATACCAAATCAGATAAGTTCCGGTTGGCCAGCGGATATAGGCTTTTTTTACGGTTTGGGCGACTTGTGCATATTCTTCATGGCGTTCATAAGGTGGATCAATTAATACTAAGCCGCGCCGAGGTGTTGGGGGCGTCAGTGCTATTAGACCTTCTAGACCATCTCGATGATGAACATGGACTCGCCGATCTTTCGCTAACTGAGTACGCAGTATATCAACCTCCTGTGGATGCAACTCCATTAGAAGTAATTGATCATGCGGGCGTAACAGTTGGCGAGCGATTTCTGGTGAACCGGGGTAGTGTAGTAGCCCAGTCTGTGTGTTATTGAGGTTTTGTAAGACTTGAAAATAATCTGTTAATTCAGGCCATTGACTGGATTGAGGCCACAAAGCTTGAATACCGTTTTTCGCTTCTTTCGTTTTGCATGCCCATTCACTTGTTAAATCATAGATCCCAGCCCCTGCATGGGTATCGATATATATAAAGGGTTTATCTTTCTGTTTAAAGCTTGCCAGTACTAAACTTAGGCTGGCGTGTTTTAAAACATCGGCATGATTGCCCGCATGAAAGGCATGGCGGTAACTTAACAAAATGCTTGCTCACTGATCGTGGTTTAATGGTGCGCTCGTTGGCGGAAACTCCAAGGCGCGATGGGCTTGGCATCTTGCCATAAACCACGCTCGGCAGCACGTGCTTGTTGTTCAGCGTGGGCATAGGCTTGTTGATCAGCGATCGTTTGCTCTTTTTGATAGGCTGTATAATGCCAGCCACAGCCAGCTTTAATCTGTTCTAAAGCTAAATCTTTACCCTTCACAGTGAGTTTAGCGACGAGACGGCCATAGCGATCTTGTTTATAAACTTCTACTTGGGCGGGTTGATTTTGACTAAGCCGCATTAATGCATTTTTACAGACCTGACCAAAGGCTTGTTTTTTTTCAGGTGCATCGATCCCCTGTAGACGAATTTTATAGCTTGTTTGATTAGAGGCCAGCACCGTTAGCGTATCACCGTCTGTGATATTCACGATTTTGGCCTCGGCTAATAAAGTATTGGTTTCGCTGCGTTTCAGATCTTTGGGTAGTTTTTTATAAGAACCCGTTGATGAACCTAAATGATCGCCACAAGCTGTCAGTAAGCTTATGGCTAAACCAGCGACTAAACTTGTTAATAAGTTGCTTAGTAAACCTCGTGCCAACTCTTGGCTTAGCACTGGCATCAAGGCTTGACTCGTTTGAGAAGGACGGGTTCTAAACTTGGCCACAGATGGTCAAGGATTTTGGTTTGCGCCTCCGCTGTTGGATGTAAACCATCCGCTTGCATTAAGTTAAAATCGGTGGCGACGCCTTCTAATAAGAAAGGAATAAAGCTGAGTTGATATTTTTTCGCCAAATCCTGATAAACCTGATCAAATTTTTCGGTATAGCTAGGGCCATAATTAGGTGGCAAATGAATACCTACTAAAATAGCTTGAGCGGATGCTTGCGTAATCTGTTGGATCATTTTATCTAGATTATCTTGGATTAGATTAACAGGTTTGCCTTGTAGACCATCATTAGCACCGAGTTCAAGCAGTACATAATGGGGTTTTATTTCCGCCAACGCTGCGGGTAAGCGCTCTAAGCCACCGCTGGTGGTTTCACCGCTAATACTCGCATTAACGACTTGAAATTCAGAGCCGAGCTTGGCTTGCAATAGCTTCACCCAACCTTGTTCTACAGGAATTCCGTAAGCCGCACTTAAGCTGTCTCCCCAAACGAGGAGGGTGGGTTGGGTCGGTGCTTGTATAGCATAAGTGGCCTGAGTGCTGAAAAGTAATAAACTTAAGCTCAAACTGATAAGTAATTTCCAAAACGACATGATTGATCTATCGATAGTTAAAGAGACTGTCTAGCCTACCTGAAGCCTGCTCTAAAGGCATTAAAGCTCTACTGAGGGTAATCAAGCGTTAATCTTTAAAGTCAGTTTGATGAAGCACTTCTAAACAGCAAGTAGCATTTTACGCTACTGATTGGTGTATGGTTTGCCACTTATCCTTTAGACATTAAGTGCACAGAGCCGCTTGCTTATACTGCTGGAAAATTGCTAGAGGTCAAGATGATGGTCTTCAGTATCTTTCTGTTAATAGTGGGTGTCTTGTTAGCCGCCTTTTGGGGGGATTCACTCCTCGTCGGTGGGGGCATCGGTTTGCTAATTGGCTGGGTTTATCAGCTGATGCTCCGTATTCGGCAGCTAGAGGCTGATGTCAAGCGCCTTATTTTGCAAGAGTCCGCACCCACTCAAATTCTAGCTTCAGTTCCAGAACCAGAACTAGCTCAAGAACTAGCTCCAGAGCCATCCTTAGGGGATTTAGCGCTGACTCCAGTGGATTCAATGAATTCAGCTAATTTAGTGGACTCAGTATTCATTCCTGTTCCCGTAGCTGCAGTTTCGCAAGCCTCAGCACACATTCAAGCAGAGCAAGCGACTCAAACTGAACCGCCTTCTTTGTCTATATGGAGCAAGGCTAAAGCTTGGTTAGTCGGGGGCAATCCCTTTGTGCGTTTGGGGATAGTGATTTTGTTTTTCGGGGTCGTGTTCTTATTACGCTATTCGATTCAGCATAATTTAGTGCCTATTGAATTACGTCTACTCGCTTCTGCGGGGGCTGCGGTCGTTTTATTAGGCTTGGGTTGGCGCTTACGTACCCGAGTCGGGGCGTATGGTCTGATTTTGCAGGCAGGGGGCATTGGCCTGTTATATTTAACCATCTTTGGGGCGCATAGCCTGTATCAGTTAATGCCTGCATGGCTGGCTTTCAGCGTTTTACTCTTGATTGTTTTAGCGGGTGCTGCACTAGCCGTGTTACAAAATAGTTTACCCTTAGCTGTGTTTGCAACAGTGGGTGGGTTTTTAGCACCTTTATTAACTTCAAGTGGTAGTAATAATTATATTGGTCTTTTTAGTTTTTATGCTTTATTAAATCTTGGTATTGTCCTGATTGCTTGGTTTAAGTCTTGGCGATTATTAAACTTAGTTGGTTTTGTTTTTACTTTTGTGATTGCAGGTTTTTGGGGTTGGTTTAGTTATCGAGCTGAAGACTTTTTGGCAACCGAAGGCTTCTTAATTTTATTTTTCTTGTTTTATGTACTGATTGCAATTTTATTTGCCACTCGCAGTCCGTTTAATTTGAAAAGTAAAGTGGATGGTTCTTTAGTATTTGGTACTGCCATTATTGGTTTTTGTATGCAAGTGGGTTTATTCCTACCCTTGTTAGCCGAAGGTCAGCCAGTAAGTTTTCTTAGTGAATATGGCTTAGCAATTAGTACAGTCGTTTTAAGCTTATTTTACTTAAGCTTAGCTGCTTTATTGTGGCGACGTTATGCTGAGACACAACGCTTATTGGCGGAAACCTTCCTTGTATTAGGCGTTATTTTTGCAACTCTAACGATCCCCTTTGCAGTACAGAGTGCAGCAATTACGACGGCTGCTTGGGCGATTGAGGGAGCAGGTATTATTTGGTTAGGGATTCGGCAGCAGCAGTTTGCACAGCGTTTAGTGGCAGTAGTTTTGCAGTTTTTTAGTTTATTTATTTTAGTCTTAAGTTTAATTGCTTCTATAAAATCCTATCCCTATTGGTGGGATGGTGGATCAATGCTCGGTTTTATCGATGGCTTATTTCTTGCAAGTAGTTTAATTGCTTTGGCTATGTTAGCGGCTAGCCGCTTACTCTCGGATGAGTTTATAGGTAAGCGTCGCTTTGAAACTGGTTTGGCAATGAGTCTATTAGTCAGTGCGCTTGTAGTGCATTTCTTAAGTTTTGAGCTGCAAATAGCTTGGAGTGAGTTTGATTATCCTATTCACTGGCATTTATTGTATGCCACCGTGGTGATTGTACTGTTATTACTGAGTACGCGCCATTATTGGCGTTTGCTTAGTTGGGTTTTACCCTTGCCTATCTTAGTGTTTAGTTTAGCTTGGCTAATAATGCTGGTGACAGGCAGCTCATTATTTTCGGCTTATCTCATCTTTGTTTGGGGGAGTGCTTTGGGAATATGGTATGGGCTACTCTGGCGTCTGGAGCAGCGAACGTGGTTTAGTACTTGGCTGAAGATCGCGCATACCTTTACGCTTTGGCTCATCATGCTGCTGCTGATGTTGCAATTACAAATTTGGCTTAAGACGTATTTTGCTATGGAGAATGCTTGGCCGGTAGCAGCTATACCACTGATTCCTTTAACGATGATTTGGTTGATTTTAAAAGCACCACTTTGGCCATTTAAAACACAGCGCCCTCTATTATTTTATACAGTGGTTTTACCTAATCTATTATTAGTAATGGGGTGGTTTTTACTGAGTCTAGGCATGGCGGGCTATACCGAGCCTTTGCCTTGGTTGCCCGTACTGAATCCATTAGACTTAGTGACGATTTATTTTGCTATTACTCTGATAATGGTTAATCAGTATTGGCAACCAGAAAATTTAAAAATACCGATGCTCCTAGTTTATAGTTTAGCTTTCATTGGTTTTGCTTGGTTGAATCTCACAGTATTAAGAGTATTACATCATTGGTATGGCCTAGCTTGGGAATTTCCTAGTTTACTGATTAACCCAATTACGCAGACGACCTTGGCTTTAATCTGGGGGATTTCAGGTTTGTTATTAACTTGGCGAGGTAATCGTACTGGCAAACGTAGCTTATGGAGTGCAGGTGCAGTGTTATTAGCTGCAGTCATTTTGAAATTATTCCTGTTTGATTTTGCTTCCTCAGATACGGTGGAACGCATTATTTCATTTATTGGTGTCGGTGTATTGTTGCTGTTTATTGGTTATTTAGCACCTTTACCCCCTGCACCTAAGGCAGTATCTACAGTAGTAACTAAGGAGCTAAGCGATGCTGAATAAGATGCTGAAATTATTTATACTAGGGATATGTTTATTCCCTAGCATCCATCAAGCGGCTGAACCAAGCTTTCATTATCAAGCCCTCTTGAGTGAGACTGAGGGCGAATATAGACGAGTAGAATTACCTTGGTTTGTATTAGCTCATTTACTTCAGGCCAATCAGGCCGATTTACAAGTAGTGAATGCTCAAGGGCAAGTTGTTCCTTCACGTATTAGCCCTATCGGTGATCTTGAATTAAGCCCTGAAGAACGTAGTTTAAATTTTTTCCGAGGGGATGATCCCACTCAAGTCGGTTTATTATTAAAATTAGAAGCTAATCAGGGGGGCGCTAAACTTGAGCAGCTAGCTTTAGTCGATCGGCATTATTTGATAGTGCAAAATGCGGTGCTTGATGGAAAAGCGTTCACGCTGCAAAGCCTGAACTTAGCATGGGATAGCCAGCATTTAACTCAGTGGCTGCCGAAGAGTTTAATCCTTGAAGCCAGTGATGATTTACAGACTTGGCAACGAGTTACGACTAAAAGTCTCCCGTATATTTTAAAAGAACAGGATGTGCTGGTTGAAAATCATCTGATTGAATTTGTAGAGCCTGTGCAAGCTAAATTCTTACGCTTATCGGGGCAAGCCGATTTTGCACCCATTTTAACAAGCTTACAGAGCGTAACAGGACTTGCCCCACAACAAACAACCCCGCGTATCCTTTGGCAGCAGGCTGCTTTATTAAAAACCGCTAAGCCCCAGCAATTTCAGTATCTCATGCCAGCCTCTGTACCTGTAAAACAATGGCGGATGCATTTAGAGCAATCTGGTGACTTATATGTCGGTGAGTTAGCCATTCGTCCACTGGACGAGCGTTATGGTCGGCAAGCTCATCAGGGATCAACAGTAAGTTTTACGGATTATCGTCTTAGCTCAGATTTAGGGGAACTGCGTGCACCCGCACAAAGCCTAGCTAATCTATACCCTTATACTGATCAGGCGATGGAGTGGCATTGGACATTTACTCAACCACAAGCTTTAGCCGCGCATAAGGCTGTTGTCGAATTTGGATGGCAGCCTTTAGAGTTGCGCTTTATTGCCCAAGGTAATGGGCCTTTTCGTTTAGTGTATGGTAGCTATGACCCCATCCAGCCGGTAGATTTACCCTTTAATGATCAGGATCTCGCTAAGTCGTGGCTTGCAAAAACGGTTCAAGTTGGTACAGAGCAGGTCTTAAAACCTTTAGAACAGCCAAATACTTATAAACAATGGCTAGCTTATTTGCTTTGGGGGGTGCTAGTTGTTGCGGTACTTATGTTGCTCGGAATGGCACGTCATTTATGGCGGGATTTGAATAAGCCTCATTAACTTCTACCCAGTGATTGAGCTATGAATAAAAATAAAGCAAACGCCTCGATGAGTGTCACTTATCTTTATAAGTTGCATTTGATGAAATATTGACTATTATCAGTTTGATATTGTAGCTAATAAGTCAGTTCTTGTTAGCTATACGCGCAGACTTTGTTGCTAAACGGTCGATAACTACAACTCAAAAATGACCTTTTAGGCTTTGTAAGTACCCCCCCCACTTATAAGGTTCTGCATCAGTTGAGTTGAGTGTAAAACTAGATAGGAATGGCTTTATGCAACTTATGACTATGTTGCTGTCACCCACAACTTATGCGCCTCCTCATGCTGCTTCGCAGTGCTTGTGCTCATTTTTATCCCGAGAATTTATTCATTTAGGTGGAACTCTATGTCTGCAATAAAAACAATTTTGATCGCCGATGACTCCCAGACTGAGCGTCTCTACTTAAGCCGTATTCTGCAAGATGCCGGTTATCAGGTGATAATAGCCACTTCAGGGAATGAAGCTAGAATGCTGGCGGAAACACATAAACCAGATGTCATTTTTCTCGACATTATCATGGAAGATGGTGATGGTTATCAGACTTGCCGTAATCTTCGCCGCCAGCCAGCGACAGCCACTACGCCGATTATTATGGTGTCCAGCAAGTCTAATCCTGTTGATATGCAATGGGCTAAAAAGCTAGGCGCTAACCATTATTTAGTCAAGCCTTATACGCCTGATGCTGTTTTGACGCAATTAACGGCTCTGTAAATTACATCTTGCACACTAAGATGCGAGTGGAAAAATAACAAAAGCAGCACAGTTGTTTAAAGAGGGAAATAAACAACTGTTGACAATAACTAAATTGGGTAAGGAGTAGGATAGTGCAAGCTGCATTCTCTTATAAGGTCGGTGATTATCGTATTTTGCTAGAGCATGGCATGCGTTCTGAAGTGCTAACCCTAGATACGGTTTATCCTGTGCCTTATGCACCGGATTGGTGTGCGGGCTTATCCAATGTGCGTGGGGATCTCTGCCCCGTGATTGATATGCACGGTGTCTTATTTAAGCAAGCTCGCCCGAAAAAGCAATATTTACTTTGGTTGCAACACGAGGCTTTTGCGCCAGTCGTGGTCAGCTGCGATGAACTCCCTAAACAAATTACTTTGCCTGATACCGCGAATCAAAGTGGCCGGATACCCGGAATGCCCGCTTGGGTTCAGACTGTTTGGAGTCAGAATAATACTTTGCTATTAGCGGCTGATCATGGACGCTTATTTAGGTTATTAAGTAAAACCAAACCTAGTGGATCCACAGCCACTATTAGAGAGA
>JBJOOT010000148.1:0-9092 GCA_046051185.1 Pseudomonadota bacterium
CCTCTAAGCCACTACTTAAACCTGCTTGTTGACGAAGCCCCGTGAGATTAACCGTTTCTTTCCGTGAGCGACTATTCTGTTGGGCTACCCCTAAATGAGCTTGCGCTAAGCGTAAATTCACATAGGCACTCGCCACTTCAGCCGCTAAAGAGGCTTTCACATCTTCATAACTGGCCTCAGCCGCTTTCAGCTCACTTTGAGCGGCGACATTGGCTAACCGATTTGCACCAAAGAAATCTAACTCCCAACTGGCATCCATCCCCGCAGCAAGGCTCGTCCCTGAACCATTGGCCGTCCGTGCGGAACCACTTGAACTAAGACTCGGTAATAAACTTGCCCCTGCGATTACCCCTTGCGCGCGCGCTGATTTCACACTCGCTTGCGCAGCCGCTAAATTAGGATTGGCTTGCCAGGCCTCTTGAATCAATGCCGTCATTAGCGGGTCATTAAACTTTTGCCACCATGCCGCTTGAATCGGAGCACGACGCGTTGTTGCAGTCGCTAATGGCTTATTAGCTATTTGTACAGCGGTATCAGGGAGCTTGCTGGTTTCAGTCATCGGCGCACAAGCCGCTAAAGCCAAACAAACCGATACCGTTAACACTGCTGAACGAAATCGCAAGCTCATTTATTTAACCGCCATTAAATTAGTTTTTAATGGCGCTTAGTCTGCCTGAGATTGCTGTAAAGGTGGGTTAGAGGAATGTAAAAGTATGTAAAGATATATCAAGCTAAACAAAGCGCCTATCGGTTGATTTGTATAAATACCACCCTAATAACATAAATAATAGTGCTGGCAATAGCGCAGGAACTCCCAACCAAACTTGTTTAGGATTGGATTGATTCATCCACCAAAAACCTAAGCGATTCCAGCTTGATTGGATTTGTGGCTGTTTATGGGGAACACGAAAGAAAGTACCTGCTGGATCTAATAAATCGTATTTCTTTTTAGGATCATAAGCTTGCAAGCTTTCTCCCCAACCTACTAATAAAGCACCATTACCCGGCCACCACAAGCGGTAATAGCGATATTGAACCTGTTCACCCTGCACTTGCTCGTTATCAATGCCTATAGTGGAATAATGGGTATAACTTGATAAAGCCATCCCCCATAAACTCAAGGCCAACAAACCTGTAACTAACCTGAGCAAAGATTTTAAATAACTGGTTTTCATGGCAGAGAGTATAGACTAACGCTCTGCTCCCCAGCCAAGCCTAGCTTTATTTGAGCCAACGCCGACTCATTACAGCATCCAATGACCATTGGGCGGAGCCAAAGACGAAAATGACCCACAACATTGTCCCCCAAGTGACATGCTGCCAAAATCCACCCGCACCCGCTATCGTCCAAAGATAAGGATACGAAATCACCGCCACTATATTTAAAACAAATAAACCCAAAGCGGCAGGACGACTTAACAAGCCCAGCACTAATAATACTGGCAAAACCAGCTCAGCCCCCGTCGCCAAATAAGCTGCCCATTCCGGTGATAAGAGCGGGACTTTATACTCCGTTTCAAACAATGAAAGTGTACTAGACCAGCTTTGAATTTTGACTAAGCCTGACTCAAAAAACATCCAAGCCACATATAAACGCAAGGCTAAGAGGGTGAATGGCTTCAGGATCAGGTCTAGTGGCCAACAGTCAGCCATTAAAAATCCCGCTAGAGTAATAGGTTTCATGAAAATGCCTCGCTTAGCTAGTGTGTTAATTTATTCTTACTCAACCGACACTTAAGCCATACGAAAAACCTATTGATTTAGATGCAGAAAACCAAAATACCTAACCTAGAAGCTAGAGCGCTAGCCCACCCAAAACAGATGATCTAAATCGGAGTCATCAATCACCTATCTGGTAATGCTTCAACCATGCTTTGAGTTGTTTGACATCCTGCAAGACACGTAAATCGGTTTGAATAGTACGAATGGTTTCCCGCAAACCTTGCAGATCATCTTTCAGCGTTGTCATGAGATGTTTTGGCGTGACGGGCATAAAGGGCGGAGCACTCATCATGGTACGCCCAAGCATTTCTTGCTCAGCAAGCTCAGCTTTTAACTCATTTAATTGATTATTTAAGACTTGGTTATAATGTTTCAGACGAGTGTCTGCAATCGTGTCTAATTGAATTTGATCAATTTGCTCGACTATTAATTGCAACTCTAATAATTTTAATAAATCTTTTTTACTGTAGGCGACTGTCACCTGCTGCATTAACTCGGTTTTACGCACTCGCTCTACAGGATCAAGCTCACGATCAGGATGTAAAGCACTACTCAATTGGCGAAATACCGCTTGGATCGACTTACTGACATTTTCAATATCTGCCGCTGCTTGTGCGGCTTGCGCTAATTGTTTAGCTGATTGTCTAGGCCTAGATTTTTGTGCTTTACGAGGCTCGGCTTCCTGTTCAACTTGTTGCATAAATTGCTCATGCAGACGATCCAGCGTCGCTTGGATGTCATTAACATCCAAATCACGCTCATCAATTTTCATCCCAAATTGCTGCTCAAGCATATCCTTGAGCAGATCCAAGGCGGCATCATCAGAGGCTCGATCAAGCTGATCAAAACTCTCCTCACTGTATTTATCAAACAAGGGCTTTAGATCATCGCGTTGATGTTCAGCAATCAATACATCGGCTAATTCAAGCATTAAGTTTCTTAATTTATCTTGTTGATTTTTAGTGAACTTATGTGCACAGAATTGCTGATCCAACAATAAAACTAGCTGGGCTTGATATTCACCCAGCTCGCGTTTTAAAGGCTCTAACTTTTCCACGGCCTGTTGTTGACAGTGCGCTATCGCCTCCTGCCACTCCAACAAAAGCTGGCGTTGTTTATTGATACTTTTAATCAAGGTGTTAAATTTCTTTTGTGCCGCTGAGAGTGTAGCCTGAGAGGATGAAGCTTTAATCTGCACTACACTGTGGTGATCCGACATACCGATGCCTTTGTGAAAAGTATGAAAAATAAATAAGCTAACGGCTTTAAGCCTCTGTTTAAGCTTAATGGTATTACCGCGTTAAACTAGCTTTCATCGTCTCGATTATATAAGCCAATCATTACCACGGGTGCCGCTGCCATCACCAAGACACTCATCCACAAAGGTAATAAGTGGGATAAGGCGGTAAGAGAAGCTAAGGCAGGCAATAAGACTGCTGCTAGCATCGCAGCAAGATTATATTGCCCCTGCTTGACTACCAGCGCACGAATAATACTCAGGGTTAACATATAAACCGCCACCGCGACTGCAAGCGTAATAATCGCTAAACTAGGATTACCACCATGCCCGCCTGTTTCAGAGGTGAAATTATCTGCGACCAATTCTAATCCAGTCCCGACCGCTGCCAAGGATGCAAATATCAGATAATGACCATAACCAAACATAATACCCCGCCGCAGATTATGATCCTGTAAAGCATGAGCAAACGGTATTTTGAAATATAGCCACCATAAGGCAAACACCAAAGCTGTTCCGGTAAAGCCGATCAATAAAGCTTGTAGGACATTCAGCTCCCGTGCATTCATGATTGCATTCCCAACCCCAATGATCCCTTCACCCAAGACAATAATCGTCAATAAGCCATAACGCTCAGCAATATGATGAGGATGCCAAGGGGTATGTTTAATGCGCTCAGCGACTACCGGAACTAGTAATTCACCAAGCATGAAAAACATCATAGAAGTCAAGCGCGTCACAATATCCATCTCTCTAGTGACTAAATACCAAACCACCCACACGGCTTGCATAATCAAAATACCGTAGGCATAGCGACAGGCTGTCTTGGCATATTGCGGATCATCCTTTGCAGCTCGAAACCACAGTGATGCCATCGCAATCCGCATCACAATAAAGCCTAATAAGCCCAACAAAGCATCGCCATTAAAAAAGCCCTTCATGCCTGCGGCCATTAACAAAGCGCCAAACATCTGCACCATAGACAGTAAGCGAAAATGGGTATCCTCAGAGTCAAAAGCAGAGGAAAACCAAGTGTAATTCATCCATGCCCACCACATCGGCATAAAAACCGCCAGATAGACCCAGATGTCACTGTAATGATGCTCTGCTAATGAATGGTGCAAAGAAGAGGCACAAGCCCCCACCGCAATCACAAAAATCAAGTCATAAAACAGCTCTAAGGGAGTGGCCACCCGATGATTTTCATCTACATCACGGCCTTGCATACGCTTAGTACAAAGTTGTTTCATTCTTTCTTTTCTCCCATCAATCCATCCCTCAATCAATGTCTTAAACTATGTCTTAAATACATATCTTAAACTTAAGCTACTTGCTGACAGCTCGGCGATTCTACCTATTTTGTCAGGATTATATTAGGCTTCTTTCATAAAGGATTTTTTAGGCAAATCGAACTAATCAATTCCTATAATCCAATAACAGCGCAATCCTAAAACTCAATAAACTCAATCCATTATTAAAGGTGACAAAATTTATAAAAGGACTAGAATCCCTAAGGGTATTTTGTTTACTTTTAATAAAAATACTTAAGGAGGAATCGCCCCAATGACTGCTCAAATGACCCGTCGCCAGTTTTTTAAGGTGACTGCCGGTGGAGTAGCCAGTGTTGGACTAGGTGCTTTGGGTCTTAGCCCAGAGTTAGTACAAGCAGCTACTCGACCTTTTAAATTAGAACGCACTACCGAAGCGCGTAATATTTGCCCTTACTGCTCTGTCAGCTGTGGCGTACTAATGTATAGCCTCGGTGATAAAGCTAAAAACGTTAAAGCAGAGATCATCCATATTGAAGGCGACCCTGATAATCCGGTCAATCGTGGCACGTTATGCCCGAAAGGTGCTGGTTTATTGGATATGATTCATAGCCCTGATCGTCTGAAATACCCTGAAGTACGTGAAGCAGGTTCTACCGAATGGAAACGTATTTCATGGGATGAGGCTATCACGCGAATTGCCACCCATATGCGAGCTGATCGTGATGCTAATTTCCAAGCCAAGAATGCAGAAGGTATTACGGTCAATCGCTGGCAATCTACCGGATTTTTAGCTAGCTCAGCGGCTTCGAATGAAGCAGGTTATCTGACCAATAAGGTCTTGCGCGGTTTAGGTATGACCGCTATCGACACTCAGGCACGCATTTGACACTCACCGACGGTGGCCAGTCTGGCTCCGACGTTTGGGCGTGGTGCGATGACCAATCATTGGGTCGACATCAAGAACGCTGATTTAGTTTTGATTATGGGCGGCAATGCCGCTGAAGCACACCCTTGTGGCTTTAAATGGGTCATTGAGGCGAAAAAGAACCGAGGCGCTAAGCTTGTGGTGGTTGATCCGCGCTTTACGCGCTCAGCAGCCGTCGCCGACTTTTATGCACCGATCCGCGTAGGCTCAGATATTGCCTTTTTGTCTGGAATTATCAACTACTTACTGACTAATGACAAAATTAATCATGAGTATGTGCAGGCTTATACCAACGCTGGTTATTTAATCAATACCGGTTATAGCTTTAATGAGGGGATGTTCTCTGGCTATGATGAGGCCAAACGCTCCTATGACAATACGACCTGGAAATATCAAATGGATGAGGCGACTGGCTTTGCCAAAATCGACTATTCCATGCAAGATCCCCAATGCGTATTGCAATTGATGAAACAACACTTTACGCCTTACACGCCTGAAGTCGTCTCCAAAGTAACGGGTACACCCCAAAAGGATTATGAAACCATCCTTGAAATGATCGGTGAATGCGCCAAACCCAATAAGGTAATGACCATCCTCTATGCCTTAGGTTGGACACAGCATTCGGTCGGTTCGCAAAATATCCGCACAATGGCCTTGATCCAATTACTCTTAGGTAATATTGGCATGGCAGGAGGCGGGATTAACGCATTACGTGGGCATGCCAATGTGCAAGGTATCACTGATATGTGCTTAATCGGAGCCAGTCTGCCCGGCTATTTGACCAATCCAACCGATAAAGACACGACCTTGGCACAATTTATTGAGGCTAAAACTCCGAAATTGCTGCAAGCCGGACAGATGAACTACTGGTCAAATTACAGTAAATTCTTTGTCAGCTACCTGAAATCTATGTATGGCCCCAATGCAAGCGCTGAAAACCAGTTTGGTTATGATTGGATGCCAAAAATCGACGGCGCACAAGATGTCTTAGCTCTCTTTGAGCGTATGCACCAAGGTAAACTCACGGGCTTCTTCTGCCAAGGCTTCAATCCCTTAGCCTCGGTACCGCATGCCGCCAAACTAGGTCAAGCCCTTGCCAAGCTAAAGTATTTGGTTGTGATGGATCCATTAGCAACGGAAACTTCCGAGTTTTGGAAACCCTTTGGCGAATACCATGATGTCAAACCTGAAGAGGTCAAGACGGAGGTTTTCCGCCTACCCGCCAATTTATTTGCTGAGCAAGAAGGCTCGTTTACTAACTCTGGACGGGTCATTCAATGGCGTTGGTCAGGGGCAGATGCACCAGGGGAAACTAAAGGTGATGCTGAAATCATGGCTGCTTTGTTCCTAAAGCTGCGTGATATGTATGCAGATGGTCAAGGTGCAAACGCTGAACCGCTTAAAAAGTTGTATTGGCCTTATCGTATTCCCAATAAACCCTCCCCTGAAGAATTGGCGAAGGAAGTTTCTGGGGTTGCCTTAGCTGATGTGCTTGACCTCAAAGATCCCACTAAAGTGTTAGCTAAAGCCGGTGAACAATTAGCTGGGTTTGCACAATTGCGGGATGATGGTTCAACCTCTTGTGGCAACTGGATTTATTCCGGCTCGTGGTCACAAGCGGGCAATCTAATGGCAAGGCGGGATAACTCTGATCCATCGGGCTTAGGGCAAACCTTGAACTGGGGCTTTGCATGGCCGGCTAATCGCCGCATTCTCTACAACCGTGCCTCCTGTGATGCGAATGGTAAACCTTGGGATCCGAAACGTACTGTTATCAAATGGGCAGGGGATAAATGGGCAGGGAATGATATTCCTGATATTCGCCCGGATGCGCCTCCTTCTGAGGTTAGCCCCTTCATTATGAATCCTGAGGGGGTAGCACGTTTATTTGCCTTCACGGGGCTGAAAGAAGGGCCTTTGCCCGTGCATTATGAGCCGTTCGAATCGCCTTTGGCCGAAAACCCTATGTTTCCTAGTAATGCAAAGGCAAAAAATAATCCTGCCGCACGGGTTTTCTCGGGTGATCAGGAGTATTTCGGAACAGCCGATGCCTATCCGTTTGTAGCGACGACGTATCGTTTGGTTGAGCACTTTCACTTCTGGACTAAACACTCTTGGCTCAATGCCATTACACAGCCAGAACAGTTTGTCGAAATTGGTGAAGAGCTTGCCAAATCCAAAGGTATTGCCCATGGTGATAAGGTAAGAGTTAGCTCCAAGCGTGGCAAGATTGAGGCTATCGCGGTTGTCACTAAACGCATCCCGACCTTACAAGTGAATGGTAAGCCGACTCATACGGTAGGTATTCCCATCCATTGGGGTTTCAAAGGGGTGACACGCCCCGGTTATCTGGCTAATGTGCTGACCCCCTATGTGGGCGATGCCAATGTGCAGACACCGGAATTCAAGGCATTCTTGGTCAACATTGAGAAGGTGTAAGGAGCTTAATATGAGCATGTTAGACATCCAACGCCGCTCTGCGACGACCACTGAAACGCCTCAGGCACGCCATTTACCGAAGGTCGCGAAGCTCATTGATGTATCCACCTGCATTGGCTGTAAAGCCTGTCAGGTGGCATGTATGGAGTGGAATGATTTACGGGATGAGGTCGGCAAGAATGTCGGGGTCTATGACAACCCCGCTGATCTGTCGGATCAAACTTGGACACTGATGCGCTTCAGTGAAACCGAGCAAAATGGCAAGCTGGAATGGCTCATCCGTAAAGATGGCTGTATGCATTGCGCGGATCCGGGCTGTTTAAAAGCTTGCCCCTCACCAGGGGCGATTATTCAGTACAACAATGGGATTGTTGATTTTCAACAAGATCATTGCATTGGCTGTGGCTATTGCATCCAAGGCTGTCCATTTAATATCCCACGGATCTCGAAAAAGGATAACAAGGCTTATAAATGCTCCTTGTGTTCGGATCGAGTCGCCGTCGGTCAAGCACCTGCTTGTGTCAAAACTTGCCCCACCGGAGCGATCCATTTTGGTACAAAGGAGGATATGAAGGACTACGCAGAGGAGCGTATTACCGATCTGAAAGCGCGTGGCTATCAGAATGCCGGCTTGTATGATCCTCAAGGAGTAGGCGGGACTCATGTCATGTATGTGCTGCAACATGCTGATCAACCGCAGCTATACGCTAAGCTACCCGCCAACCCAGCGATTGCCACCACGGTGAGTCTCTGGAAAGGCATTAGCAAACCATTAGGCCTGGCAGGCTTTGGCTTAATTGCCTTGGGGGCGTTCTTCCACTTTATTAAGCGTGGACGCAAAGAAGTACACGAAGATGAAGCAGAAGACGATCAACTGACTATTGTCCGGCAATCGGGCAGCCATGGGAGGGATGCATAATGTCGCAGCTTAATGAACTTGAGCGTTATACAGCTTCACAACGCTCTAATCACTGGATGGTTGCTATTCTGTTTATCCTAGCAGGCTTATCCGGCCTTGCTTTGTTTCATCCTGCGCTGTTCTGGCTCAGTAGCTTGTTTGGCGGGGGTGGATGGACACGCATTTTGCACCCATTTTTGGGCGTGGCTATGTTCTTTTTCTTCCTGATTCTAGCTTTACGTTTCTGGAAGCATAATCACCTAACCAAAAATGATCGCAAATGGCTCGGGCAAATCGGGGATGTGATTGCTGGCAATGATGATAAATTGCCCCCCGTTGGGCGCTATAATGCGGGGCAGAAATTACTCTTCTGGGTGATGATTCTGTGTATGCTCGCTTTATTGGTCACGGGAATAATGTTTTGGCGACCTTGGTTTGCTAATAATTTTTCCATTGAACTGGTACGCTTAGCCGCTTTAATACATGCTTTTGCTGCTTGGGTATTGATTGCTGGTATTATGGTGCATATCTATGCTGCCTTTTGGATCAAAGGCACTATGCGCGGTATGCTCACTGGCAAAGTTGGGCGGGCTTGGGCGC
>JBJOOT010000149.1:0-8971 GCA_046051185.1 Pseudomonadota bacterium
CCATAAACCTTCTTGTTTGACGATACCATCGAATTTTGGCATATAAGTGACGCCATTACGAATAGCACCATTCACCATACGCTCTTTAAAAATTTCATCACCTTCATCACCTAAAGGTAATTTTTCCCGTAAATCAGGAGCAATACCACCAGATACTGCCTCAATACCGTGGCAACGCGCACAGTTTTGTGCATAAGCATGTTTACCAATCTCAATGGCTTTTTCATTGCCAGAGTAAGGATTTTTTTCTACCCAAACGGTATCCGAATCTTTAATTGGCTCTAAACCTGTAATATCAATTGGCTGCGGAGTCACATCTCCATGAGCCCAAACTTGCAGAGTCGTTGCCAATAAAAGAGCACCACAGATCCGCGTTAAAACCAATGTGCGTTGCATTTATTAAATAACCTCAAATCATTATATCAGTGACTAAAAGAGGCAGGTTAAGCTGCCCCTTTTAAATTAAAACTAGGATGGAGCTTTAGGTAATTTAAATACCCATAAACTGCCACCTTGATTTAAGTTCTTAACACTTTTAGCGACTTCCCCACCCCATAAAGGCACAGCACCACCCCAACCTGAAGGGACTGCAACGAATTGCTCACCATCTTGCTCCCAAGTAATCGGGCAACCGACTACCCCAGAACCTGTTTGGAATTTCCACAGTTCAGCACCTGTTTTAGCATCAAAGGCTTTTAAATAACCTTCAGGTGTGCCTGTGAATACTAAATTACCTGCCGTGGTTAATACCCCGCCCCATAAGGGTGCTTTATTTTTTACTTCCCAAGCAATTTTTCCTGTCTTTGGATCAATGGCTCGTAAAGCACCAATATAATCTTCATTCAGCGGTTTAATGGTAAAGCCTGCTCCTAAATAAGCCGCACCTTTTTTATAGCTGATCGGCTCATTCCAAATATCCATTCCCCATTCATTGGCTGGCACATAGAATAAATCAGTATTCGGGTTATAGGCCATTGGCATCCAGTTTTTGCCACCTAAGAACGAAGGTGCGGCAAATACAGATTGTCCTTTATCAGCGCCAGCCGGAGCACCTGGGCGATTATCGTCAATATATTCAGGACGGCCAGTTTTTAAATCAATTCCTTTAGCCCAAGTGATTTTATTCACAAAGGGTGTTGCATTGATTAATTGACCATTAGTACGATCTAAAACATAGAAGAAACCATTCCGATCCGCATGTCCACCGGCTTTAATGACTTTGCCATCCGCTTGCTTTAAATCGAAAGAGACAAACTCATTGACCCCGTCAAAATCCCAACCATCATGGGGCGTCCATTGATAGTGCCATTTAATTTTTCCATCATCGGGATTAATCGCTAAGATAGAAGAAGAATATAAATTATCACCGGGGCGTAAATGTGAGTTCCAAGGCGCTGGATTACCTGTGCCGAAGAAAAGTGAATTCGTTTCAGCATCATAAGTGCCACCTAACCAAGTCGCAGCGCCGCCTGTTTTCCACAGATCGCCCGGCCATGATTTATTAGTTTCACCCGTAATGCCATTGTCCTTACCCTCTAAAGTCCCCATGTGACCTTCAACGGTTGGGCGCATCCAAATTAATTTGCCCGTTTTTGCATCGCGTGCTTCAACTTTACCGACAATACCGAATTCACCACCTGATACACCGGTAATGACTTTACCATTGACAATAATTGGAGCGGCTGTATTAGAATAACCGGCTTTATAATCCTCCATTTTCTCTTTCCACACGACTTTACCCGTGTCTTGCTCTAAAGCAACTAATTGCGCATCGAGTGTAGAGAAAATAAAGAGATTGTCGTAAAGTGCGCCGCCGCGATTCACCACATCACAGCAAGGTAAAATACCATCTGGTAAGCGATGATCATATTGCCATAACTCCTCACCTGTTTTTGCATCAACTGCAAATACCCGTGAATAAGAGGCTGTTACGAAAATTTTTCCATTATGAACTAAAGGCTGTGCTTCTTGACCGCGTTGTTTTTCATCGCCATAAGATAATACAAAGGCAGGTATTAAATTTTTAACAGTTTCAGTATTAAGTTTATCGAGTGGACTAAACCGTTGGCCTTGCAGACCGAGGCCATAACTCACCACATCATTCGTTGTGCTTGCATCATTGGCAATATCTTGATCATTCACTGCTGCCATTAAGGGGGCAGCACTTAAAGCAGCACTAATAGCAGATGCTAATAATACCTTACGTAACAACTCACCAGACTTCATGCTAGAGTCTCCTCTCCAAGGATAATTGTCTAAGGAAGCCGTAATGTAACTCCCATGACATTACGGTCATCTGACAACGATCATAACGAGTCCTTGGTTGGGAAAAGGTTGGGGAATTAGGCTTAGTTTTAGTTATTAATTCAATACCCTGAGTTGCCAGTCTCACTGGCATACTGGTCTAGTTTGCCTAGACCAGACCTTCATAAATTTATTTACATCTATTCATAACACGCCTATTTATAACAGGCTTCAAGACCATTTAGGTTTATCGACCAATTCTGCTAAGCGCTCACGCACTAATTCACTACCGCCCGTACTCTTACACAGCTTATCCATTAGTAAAGTAGCATCCTCACAAGAACTAAGCGCTTTATCCATCACAGCATCAATACAATGCCGCCACTCCTCTAATTCTGGTGAATTGGATTGCACTAAAAAGCTGCCCTGATAAAGCGTGAAGGCCGAACTGGTATGGTTATGATGCAGTGCTTGCCAGACTTGAATAAAGTCCGCCCATACTGAGATCTGCAAACGATACGGACGTGAGCCAATTTGCCCATCTAAAATTCGCCGTAAATGCGATAACTCCGCTTTTAAGGTGGAAAGGGATACTGCTTGCTCACCGTATAAAGCAGCATGTAAACCTTCAAGACTCAAACCTTGTGGATTTAAGGCTAATAGTGAAAGAATCTCCACTTGGCGCAGGGGTAAATGCAAGGGCTTACCGCGAAAAATCACTCTCGCTTGGCCTAACGCATAAATTTCTAATTCTGCTTTCGGTAAATTTTGGGGTAAGCCTTGCGCAATTGAACGGGCAATTTCTGTAACCGCAGCTTGGCCTAACGGCGTGTGTCGACGCCAAGTGGTAGACATATCCAAAACACCCACTAGCTCACCCGATTGTGGATGCAAAATGGGGGCTGCATAACAAACCCAATCATGAACAAAGGGCTGATAATGTTCCGATGAAAATACCGTGACAGGGCGCTTGAGATTTAAGGATAAACCCACCGCATTGGTGCCAACTGAGCGTTCATCCCACCAACCACCGGCCGTGAAATTCACTGATTCCGCTCGGCTACGCATATGCTGGCTAGCCAAAGTCCATAACAAACGCCCCTGAGGATCAGCAATCGCTGCCACTAACTCACCTTCTTTAGCCAATTGCTTAATTTGGTCTTGTTCACGTTGAACTGCTTGACTAAGAATGGAGTCTTTCCACATTTGCTGGGTGACATAAAGATCATCAGCCGGTGCAGAACCATGACGGGGCTGAGTATATTGTGCACTACGTTGCCAAGAAGAGGCTATATCCTCACGGACTGGAATTTTTGCACCGCCACTTGCACCCGACACAAACCGATTCCATTGGTTATCAATCACGCTGCGTCGCTTAAGTAGCGACTCCGCACCTGCTTCTAAAGTCTTGAGGGCCTGCCCCATACGCCTCCTCCTGCGTTGTAAGCATCTAATCTACTCTCTACTCAATCATTATTACTATAAGCTAGAGTGAACCTCTTACTCTGACTTTGCAAATCCGTCTAGAGATAGACAATAGAATAAGCCACGATTCAAGTCATCAGTCAACTTAAATTGGTGCTATTTTGCCTTTTTCTAAACAATAAAGGCCGAGTGTTCATAGGATTAAGACGACTGGTATCAATCGCTTGCTCAATTAAATGGTGATGCGGTGATTTTGCACAAGTCGGATCCGCATTAGTGGGATCACCCGTAAGCTTAAATGCTTGACAATGACAACCGCCAAAATCCTTCTCGCGCTCATCACAAGTCCGGCATGGCTCTTTCATCCAAGCTTCGCCACGGAAATAATTAAAAGCTTTAGACTCATACCAAATCCAGTCTAAATCATGATCGCGTACATTATGTAATTCTAAATTAGGCAAGCTGCGAGCTGAATGACAAGGCAACACCAAGCCATCCGGTGCTACCGCTAAAAAGACCCTTCCCCAACCCGCCACACAGGCTTTCGGACGCTTTTCATAATAATCGGGCACGACATAATAAATCTTCATCTTACCCTTGAGTTTTTCTTGGTACTGATGTGCTATGCGCTCTGCCTCACAGACTTGTTCTAAGGTTGGCAATAAATGATCCCGATTCGCGAGCGCCCAACCTTCAAACTGTGTAGTGGCAAGCTCCACATAATCGGCTTGTAGCTCAGCAGCTAAATCGAGCATTTGTGCCACCCGCTCGGTATTTTGGCGATGAATCACAAAACAAAGCACCATCGGATAGCCACTGGCTTTGACCGCCCGCGCCATTTCTATTTTATGCTGGAAAGCATTTGTACCGGCTAAATAATCATTTAAGGTCGCATCATCAGCTTGGAAGCTGACTTGAATATGATCTAGACCAAGCTCGCGGAACTTCTCAATTCGCGCCGCATCCATGCCCACACCGGAGGTAATGAGATTACTGTAATAACCCAGCTTACGTGCCTCAGCAATTAAGACCTCTAAATCCTTACGCACTAAAGGCTCACCACCAGAAAAGCCCAATTGTGCCGCACCGAGCTTACGAGCTTGATGCAAAACCTTGAGCCAACCATCAGTATCTAACTCAGCTTTTTTCGGGATTAAATCAAGTGGATTGCTGCAATAGGGGCATTGCAAGGGACAGGAATGGGTGACTTCAGCCAAAAGCCAGAGCGGGGGCGGAATCTTAGCCATATTTAATCCAGCCTTGAGCTTCAGCTTCCTCTAAAAACTGGGTGACATCCTCATCTAAACCATCCGTTTCATAATCCTCCTCCAATTCAGCCACAATAGCCTCCACTGTGCGCTTGCCATTACATAAAGAAAGCACTGCGGCGGCTGTATCGCTCAATTGCACCATACCTTCTGGATACAATAGCACATGATTCTGTTGGGCTTCTTCCCATTGAAAACGATAACCGCCTGCTATATGCGGTACAGCTTTAAAATCAACACTCATGCAAGTTCCTCCACATTGAAATACGGTGGCATCTTTTGCACATAGGCCAGATAAATTGCATCCAACATTGACCACAACACATCGAGCTTAAACTTTAGGATTTGCAAAGCACGTTGTTGCTGCTCATAAGTTGTAAAATGCTGTAAAGTCAAAGCCAACCCATGATCGACATCACGATGCGCTTCAGTTAAGCGATTGCGGAAATATTGTAAACCCGCATTATCAATCCACGGATAATGATCCGGCCAACTTTGCAAACGTTGTTTATGGGCAGTGGGCGCAAATAACTCTGTTAGTGAAGAACAGACACCTTCACGCCAATCGGCATGATGTACAAAATTAATATAGGCATCGACCGCAAAACGCACACCGGGCAAGACATACCGTTGATCAAGCAATGCCTCACGCGGCACACCGCAAGCTTCACCGAGACGAATCCAAGCCTCAATACCACCATCAGAAATATGCCCTGTATTCGGGCCACCGTCATGATCTAAGATCCGCTGAATCCAAATCCGACGCACTTCACGATCAGGGCAATTAAATAACAATGCGGCATCTTTACGCGGGATAGTGACCTGATAATAAAAACGGTTCGCTACCCAACCACGCAATTGCTCAGCATTGAGCTTGCCTTCATACATCATGACTTGAAAGGGGTGATGGATATGATAATAACGCCCTAAAGCACGTAATTGCTGTTCAAATTCGGCGGGGGTCCAAGCAGTTGACATGCACTAAGCTCCTCTTCTTAAGGCATTACTATTATAGTATGTGGCAACAGTGGTTGGGAAAAGGTTGGGACAGCGCCTCAAACCCAGCACATACCTAAGCGCTAAATTTTATAAAGTTTGCCACACCACTCGATCAAAACCTAAGGCGATCACCGCAATACAATATAAACGCTGTGGCTCTTGGTATTTTTCCACTAATACGGTGCGATAATGTTGTAATTGCTGCAAAGCAGCAGTCAGTGCAGTTTGTACCACTGGCAATTGTGCCAAATTCTCACGGGAGAGTTCTCGCACTTGCTCACCTGTCAACTTTAAATCAGCCAATGATAGGTATTTGAACTCCAACACTAGGTCTTTCAGACTGAAATATTGGCGCATACTAGGACGAATCACCAGCACTAGATCTGCATAGCGACGTTGTAGAGCCGTTTCCGAATCGACCATGTAATAGATGTCGTTAAATAACAGGGTGAGAAATGCTGTCTTGATGGTAAGCTCATTGCTCCATGCATAATCACGGTTATTGAAAGCAGCGAAATATTTTTGCTCTAGATAATCTGCCAAAGGTTGCAAATCGGCAGATTGATAGAATTTTTCTGCCATATTAGCAACGGCAATACGATCTTTAGCAGCAGGAAGAATGCGCTGGCGCAATTCATCCACGTATAGGGCGCGGGTCACAAGATTAGGTATACCCAATATCAGCTTGCCAAGGAGGTCGATATTAACAATTGTTAGGACGCCAAAATAATACAGCAAAGACAGTAAGTAACGCTCATCCTGTTGTAGGTCAGCAAGCTTTTCTACACCAAAACGGTTTTCCAGTACCTCAAGGGTAATCAAGTTTTCTTCATCAAGAATACGTTCCACTACATCGGTGCCACTGGGCTGACTAGCAAGATAACGAACACGAGCAGCATCCATCATCAGATTACCATCAAGCATCTGACGCGGGGGCTTACACTCCTCCTGATAATAACGCAGAAAGTAGAAACATAGGATGGGGTTGTATAACAGCGGCTTATCCAATTGGTCGCAAAAACGGTAGCCGTTATAAAACTGCTTCAGCGTTTGCAACAAACCATCGCGTTGATTTTCATCCTGTTTGCAGTCTTGTAAAACCTCTGTCACTAGTCCATTCAATTCTTGTTGAGTAATACCGCACAAAGCGTTAAAACGTGGCATTAGAGAAATATCGATAGCAACATTATAACCGCTAGTCATATCTGCTAGCACTAGCGGTGATACCCCCGTAATAAATACCCGTGCAATTTTTCCTTCGGCAGCACTGGCTTTGATAATCTTGAACAGTGATTTAAGAATGCCCTCACCCTCCAATAAATCTTGATAGTGACGACTGTTGTGTGGATCACGCACTAATACTTCATTGGCAAAATTATCATATTCGTCGATCAATAGGTAAAGCTGTTGTCCACTCAAATGAACACTATTCAATACTGCCATGAAACTGGCCAAAGCATCCTCACGGATAGTGACCGAAGTATGCAGATACTGTCGGTAGGTTTCTACAAACCCCTCAAACTCCTGATTCAAGACGGCAAATAAATTGCTTTTAATGCTTTCAATACTACCTTGCGCGGATACCTTGGAAAAATCCCAGCGTAGAATCAGATAGCAATTATGTTCAGGGGTTGGATTGCGTCCAACCTCCAAGCCGCTAAATAGGGTATTGAATTGTTCAGTATTTTTAATGTCATAGTAGTTTGCCAGTGTAGATAACAGCAGCGACTTACCAAAGCGGCGTGGGCGTAGAAATATCAGTTGCTTACCGACCTCCTCTAATACGGTGATATGCTGAGTACGATCAAGATATAAATAGCCTTCTGTGCGGATGGCGAGAAAATTACTGATGCCGTAGGGAAACCGAATCATAAGGTCATTCCTGCTAAATTATGCTATTTAGGATAGCATGAAAGGCATCGGAGCTATTAAAACCCAGTGGCTTGAGAGGAGAATGAGTTCAGAGCGGATTTATGCTGTGGATATTGCTCCGCCATGTTTATTGCTAAACGCTATTTTGGCATTACAACTCCAACAGCATTCCATCAAACGACACTTCAATTCCTGCTGCAGTTAACTCTGCACGCTCTGCTGAAGTTTCCTCTAAAATTGGATTGGTATTATTAATATGAATCAGAATCTTGCGGGTATTTGGGAAATTCGCAAGCCATTCGATCATGCCACCCTCACCGGATTGGGGTAAATGCCCCATTTCACGCGCTAATTTATGCCCAACTTGGCGACGAGACATTTCATCATCAGTCCAGCAAGTACCATCGACTAATACACAATCGGCATTTTCAAAGTATGGGCGTAAATGCGCTTCAAGCTCGCCTAAACCGGGGGCATAAAATAATTTTCCGCCGCTTTGAATATCTTCAAACCAAAAGCCGAGATTATCCCCTTCCGTTGGCTTATCCCGATGTGGTGAATAAGGGGGCGCTTTGCTGTGTAGAGGTACGGGGGTAATCTGTAGATTTTTGAGAGTAGGAATCGTTAAAGCTGAACGATTCAACGATAAAACATGCCGATTCACACCACAATAATGTGAAAGCATCTTCAAGACCGGAAAGCCCGTGGTTAAATCTTCATACACACTATCGGTGCAATATAATTCCAGTGGCTGTTTACTTTCGCGCAGGATCAACAGACCAGTTGTGTGATCAATTTGGCTATCAGCGAGCAACACCGCACTAATCCCCGTATCCCGCAGAGCGCGAGCCGGTTGTAGATAATGATGCAGGGTATTGATTTGCGTGCGAATATCAGGAGAAGCATTCACTAAAACCCAGTGAATTTTATCAGTGGATACCGCAATCGAAGACTGCGTGCGCGCGTGAGCCTGCAAACTACCCTGCCGCACTCCAGCACACATTGGACAATTACAATTCCACTGCGGGAATCCACCTCCCGCAGCAGAACCGAGCACTAAGACAAACAAGGCTTAGCGATTCATCACGTACAGATTGATTTCAAACCCGTAGCGCAGATCTTTAAAACTTGGCTTAGTCCATTTCAGTGATTTTTTCATAAAA
>JBJOOT010000150.1:0-8907 GCA_046051185.1 Pseudomonadota bacterium
CTTTAAAATATCAGTTGCATATAAAGAAATGCGATTATTTTCATCGTTAATAAAATTAAGAAAAATACCATTAAAAGCGGAATCATCTAATAAAATGAACGATTTCTTCAATTGAGATAATTTAGAATAATTAATAGAGAATTCTTTAAAAATTTCAGATAAATTATTAATAGGTATTTTTACTTCCATATTATTCAAAGCATTAATAGTTGCTAAACGTATGTCAGGATCATTATCATTTAATAACTCAAGCAGCTTAGCTTTTGCTTCATTAGTTTTAAACTCTCCTAAAATTTTTATAGATAAAATACGCATTTCTTTAGATTTGCCATCCAAATAACTTATTAGCTTTGAAGCTATTGGTTCTGGCTGTAATTGCTTAAAATTTTCTTCTACTAAAAGATTTGTTGGTCTTTTTTCTACTAAACTCATGAACTCTGGTATAGCATCTAACACATTAAGATCAACTAGACTAGTAAGCACAGCTAAGCGAAAATCTGAAATATCTGCATGACTAAACTCATTTCGTAATTGCATTAAATCAGGTATGGCATCGTAAGCCTTCATTCTAGCTAATAAACCAGCTACCTCTATACGTGCATCTATAAATCCATTAGGATTATTTAGTAAACTGATTAGTTCTGGTACTACTGATTTACTATTAAACTCTTCAACTGCATTAGCTGCAACCTTCCTAATATAAGCATCTCTATTATTCAACATTAATACAAAATAAGGTAAACTTTTTTCTATTTTAAGATCAACCAATAGATCTATGGATTCCTGAGATATAATATTATTAGTTTCTTGAAGTACTTTAATTAATTGTGGAATAGCTTGTTCTTTTTGTAATTCCACAATCGAATTAAGAGTGGCAATTTTTAACTCATCACTACTAGTTGGATCTTGCAGTGTACTAATTAATACAGGTAACGCAGCCTTAGACTTAAAAAAACCTAAAGCTTCAATAGCTTGAACCATACTCTTATCATTAAACGGCTCTTTCGTTAATTCGATTAAGAAATTTACGGCTTCTTTTGCCTGTAAATCAACCAAAGAATCTACAGTTGATAAACGAACACTTTCTGAATCACTTTTGAGCAGATTTACTAATTCAGAAATAAAACTGTCTTTTTGCATTACTCCAAACAACTTAATAACTGATTGAAGTAAATCATAATTATCTGTATTTTCTTTCAAAACACTCTGCAAATAGCTAGTAACATTTTCATCTTTAGACACCACACTCAAACTGTTCATGTAATTTGTATAAACACCCCACTCCAACCAAACATCAACAGCTTTCTCATTCATCACCTGTAAAGCAAACTGATTTTGCCAAAACTCACTAGCTCCATTTGAAATATTTTTTAAGTTAATTACTTTATTCAATCCTTCACGACTTAGAACAACTCCTAAGCCTATTTTATTCATTGCGGGATTTTCATAAATTAACTTTTGCAAATTATCACTTGATGTTTTTTTTAGAATATCATAAATCAGATGTGCTGCTTCAGGTGTATTAACATTAGCAATATTATAAATAGCTTCTTCAGCTTTATTAGAATTAATTTTTATCAAGTTTTTAGCTAAAGGTAAAGCAGCCTTTCTATTCTTAGATTTATAAATACCATACCTTGCATAAGAATGGATACGATGTTCAATAGGCTGCTGATCAATTAACTCGTTTGTTAACCCTTTATATTTATCAATGTTTTTCTTCTCAAAACGCTTATCTGGCTCTAAATCGTTGCGGGTGAAATCAGTCTCAGCGATATACTGGCGTTGATGAAATAAATCAAATAACCAATGACCATTAGGACTCGAGCCTTGCCATAACTCAATTCGATCTGAAATACCTTCTTTACCTAAGCGAAAATGATACGAATAACGGTTGATGGCAAAATCACTGACACTCACGATGACTAAGGTAGCTACGATCCCACTCGCAATCCATTTCAGAGCGCGTCGAAAACGTAGATGATCTTTCCAATCTTTGTTCCAATCATCTAAGCTACGCGAAAATAAATCATGGTAAAGCTCGAACCAGATTTCCTCGCCACGTTGTTGGCGGCGCAATACTCTGACCGCTTCTAATTTATCCAAAACCTTAGCCAAATCTTGCTCTGGTACTCGTCCAATCTCAGCTAAAGCTTTGGCGGTATAAGCAATCTTAACGCCTCTCTGTCCAATTAAATGATCAAACGCTTTAGAAGCTAATTGCTTTTCAGCATGAGAAAAACCTGCCAAAATCCCTTGAATATAATTTTTAATAATCCCCTGCGCTCGTCCTGCCTTTTCATAACTGGCTAAGCGAATCATTTTTTCAGGGTCATTTTTATTTAACTCCCACAGTTGAGCACAAACGATTTGTAGATAGGGGGGTTCAGCCGTCATGCGAATTTCAGCAATAGACTGAGATGCTCGATAGTCGTACTCGCGGTTTAATAAATCAGCTAACAGCCACTCTAGTAAACGTGGTTCATACTGATAACCCAATTGCTCTACTGGGGCTTTAATAGCAATTAACGTATTGTCACGATTCAGTTTTTCTAAGCGATAGAAATTTTCAAATAATAAAGTGGGGAGTTTGTTTTTAAAGGCATTCAGTTCTAATGCAAAATCCTCACGCATCGAAAATACTAAGCTCACAGCTAAGCTTTTATCTGCGAGCACCGCCACCAATTGATCAATAAACTCATTAAAACTACGGGTTGCGCGTTGATAACGAAAAAACTCTTCAAACTGATCGAGAATTAATACCAAAGGAGGACGCACAAACACACAAGCTAAACTCAGTAAGCCGTGTAAATCTTCCTCGGCTAGCTCTAAATCCTTCGGGAAAGCCTCTTTCGTTTGTAAGGCTTTTAGTACCGCAGCCTTCACAGTTTGCACAGGCTCACTCACCCAATCGATGTGATAGACCACTACTAAATTCTCACCCAAACTCGATTTTAAGCGAGGTATCACCGCTGCTTGGAGTAAAGAGCTTTTGCCTACTCCGCTAGCTGCAAATAGTAAAGTAAATCGATTCGTCAGAATCTTATCAATTAAAATAGCTGCACCTGCTTTCCGCCCAAAAAAATTATTTTTTTCAGTTTCTTGATAAGGACGTAAACCGGGATAAGGTTCAAAAGGAGTTTGCATACTCATGCCATTTCACCCTCTAAATACTGATCTAGCTCCTCCAACTCTAATGGATAAGCTTTGACCTTGCGTGACTCCCAATATGCGGCCTCAAGTGGATTAAGCTTACTGGTTAAGACATAACAAGGCTCATCCGAAATTCTGCGTTCTAAGAGTGCACTGACTAATAAACGCTCCTCCCAATAGAGCGGCCGATAAGCGACAAACAGCAAGGCACGATGGCGTAAGTGTCGTGCTAAATAACTTGGAATAATCCGTTCAGCATAACGGGCAAAATTTAAATAATTGCTTTCAGTAAGCGTCAAAGCATCACGGCGTAATAAATCGTATTCGTTACTTTCAGTGCTACAAGTGCCGCGAATTTTATAAATCAGTGAGTAACCCTGCCCCAATAAATCAAGCTTCGATAACTGCTCTTCAGGGCAATACAAGGGTAAATTAGGGTTATGGTCAGAGGCTTTTAATAAGACATGTCCAATATCATATTCATGACTACGCACCACCATTGAAGACAATTCAACAAAGCGCTTACCTGCTTGAGAAAAGGCCGCCTCTAAATGCCCATCATAAGCGGATGAAATCAAAATCAGTGGCTGAGCCATTTTTGCAAGTGCTGCATACAGCAGCATCGGTGATTGACGGGTTGCTAATACCGTTTGCAACTGCTTAAGTAAAGCTGAAGTGCCATAATCGACTTTTAATTGATAATATTCGGCAATGGTTGAGAGTGTACCATTAAAATCATTATAACCAATTTGCTCTGCTAAATAGCCAACTGCATGGTTTTGATTATCATCTTCACTTACCCCCGTTCCTAGAAATAAAGCAATTTCACCACGCTTAATTCGTTCCGCTAAGCGTTTAAAATCAATTTCATTTGTAGAATTCGCAACTATTTGCTGTTGTTCGGCTTCCCACCAAATCAGAAAACCTTCTACATCGGGAGTTTCACTCAGTAAAAATAGCTCGATCTGTTCACGTAATAACTGACTTAATGGATTGTTAGTCGCTTGACGTAGCATTTTAGAGAGACTAAGAAAATAAGGCCTCAACTGAGCAATACGCGAAAGTTTGGTAATTAATACACTAATCTGGCTAGCTTCGATTTGGAGTTGTTTTAACTGCTCGACCTCTTGCGTGACCAATTCTCTAATGGAAGCATTTAAGTAGGTTTTAGTTTGATCCCATAAATCCAGTGCTTCGACATAGGAAGCATGGCAACGTAACCGATTAGCTTCTTGCTGACAGGCACGAAATAAAGCCGCTTGAGCTTCTTGAATAATCGGCTCTAAACGCAGCTTTTCATCTGAGCGCGTTTCACGATCATAATCTTGCTGATTAAGTTCAATACGCCTAATTAACAATTGCAGACGTTCTACGGAAGAATTTAGCTCGCCCATCGTTGTCACCCGAATTTATTGAAGGGGCTTGGCTTACCTTGTTATTTTTATAATAGTTTTCGTCTAAACGCCAACTTTTAAATGTATCAAAACATTTATGCTCCCTCTCTTCAGAATCCCTTAAGAATCCCCCTGCACAATCAGTCCATTCATCCCACGCTGAAGGAAGATCATTATGCTCCAACGAACCTTATTATTCATAAGCTTAAGCTGTACTTTAGTCTTAAATGCCCATTTAGCCCAAGCCGAAACCCCACAAGATTTCTTAAATACCTATCAAGCTGAAGCCAAAGCCGCTGATGCTAAATTTCAAGGTTTTTCTGCACCACGGGGCGAGCAGTTTTTTAAAACCACACATGGCAATGATTGGAGTTGTGCTTCTTGTCATACGAGTCATCCCATGACAGCAGGTAAACATGCCTCAACGGGCAAAGCGATTGACCCGCTGGCACCCTCAGCCAATCCAGAGCGTTTCACCAGCACCCGCAAGGTAGAGAAATGGTTTAAACGTAACTGCAAAGATGTACTCAATCGTGAATGCACCGCCCTAGAAAAAGGCGATATTTTGGCCTTTTTAATGGCAATTAAATAAGGAGTATGGAATGCAAACATGGATCAAAGGTTTAATGGCAGCGGCTATTAGCTTAGCGCTCATAGCTACGGTACAGGTCTTGGCCGATCAAGAGGAAACAAAAGCAAGCTATGCAGGCCAGCATCATGGTAAATATCTAGAAGTCCGGCGCCCAAATGAACACGCTGAAGGCAAGATGCAAGGCTTACGTGCGACTAACGCGGCTTGGAAGGCGGAGTGCAGTGCTTGTCACTTGGCTTATCCGCCCGGTTTACTACCTGCTTCTTCATGGCAAGCGATGATGGGAAATTTGGATAAACACTTTGGCACTGATGCCAGCCTTGATGAAGCAACAGTTAAAGAGATTTTGCCGTTTTTAACCACGAATGCAGCACCAGAACCCAGAAAACCTCGTGCTGAACCGATTTTACGCATTACCGAAACAGCTTGGTTCAAACATGAACATGATGAAATCTCCGCCCTGACTTGGAAAAACCCCAAGATTAAAAGCGCGGCTAATTGTGCGGCCTGCCATACCCAAGCCGAACAAGGCAATTTCGATGAAGATACCGTGCGTATCCCTCGTTAAGGAATTGATATGCAAGAACGTATTTTAGTGTGGGATGTTCCCACGCGCCTCTTTCATTGGTCATTCGCCCTAAGCTTTGTGGGTGCTTATCTGACGGCAGACTCTGAACGTTATCGAGAAATCCATTTAGCACTTGGCTATCTGTTTGCAGGCTTGCTGATCTTTCGACTTATTTGGGGCTTTATCGGTACACACTATGCACGCTTTAGTTCATTTAGCTTTGCACCGAACACGCTAGTTAGCTATTGGCAATCACTGCTACAGCACCAAGCTCAACCCTTTTTAGGGCATAATCCTATAGGAGCGATTGCCATCTTTTTGCTCTTGGGTCTAGGCTTCATCATTAGCTTCACCGGCCTAGGTTTAGATTGGGAGTTCGGTTCAATCGACTGGGAAGATCTATTGGCAGAAACGCATGAATTGAGCGCGAATTTTATGCTATTTCTTGTCTGCGTGCATATCGCAGGAGTGATCATAAGTAGCCGTTTACATCAGGAGAATCTAGTGAAAGCCATGCTCACAGGCTATAAGCAAGGCGAAACAGCAGCGGCTATTAGCCGCAACTTTCTCTGGCTAGGCCTCTTGATGCTAGCGGCTAGCCTCGTGTTTTTAGTCTTTTATTTAAGCTAAAACGGATGCGTATTTTAGTAGTAGAAGATGATGCTATCTTGGGTGATGCTCTGCAAACGGGTCTCACTCAAGCAGGCTATGCCGTGGATTGGGTACGTGATGGCGAGCAAGCCCAGCATGCGCTCCGTATTGAGCCTTATGCAGCAATGGTCTTAGATTTAGGCTTACCGCGCTGCTCGGGTCTAGAGGTACTCAAGCAATTACGCCAACGGCGGGCATCTTTGCCGGTTTTAATCCTAACGGCTCGCGATACTGTACAAGATCGAATTCAAGGCTTGGATGCAGGGGCTGATGACTACCTGATTAAGCCCTTTGATATGGCAGAACTGACGGCACGCTTACGGGCGCTGTTGCGACGCGCTCATGGTTATACTCAACCCCTTTTACAGCTTGGTGAGCTTGAGTTAGACCCAGCTGCCCATCAAGTTCGCTATCAACATCAAGCCATTGAATTATCTGGGCGAGAATTTACGCTCTTACATACCCTCATGCTAGCAGCGGGTCGGGTGCTCTCGCGGACGCAACTGGAAGAAAGCTTATATGCTTGGGGGCAAGAAGTGGAAAGTAATACCGTGGAAGTGCATATCCATCATTTACGGCGCAAACTTTATCCTGAACTGATTCAAACCGTGCGTGGAGTCGGTTATTTGCTACCACGCCCTAAAGCGTGATATGTCCTTAAAACAACGCTTGCTTTTACTGGTTTTAAGTGTAGTTTGCCTGATTTGGTTGGCCGCTGCTGCCTTTACTTATTGGGATGCTAAGCATGAACTGAATCAGGTTTTAGATGCCCATTTAGCCCAAGCCTCGACGCTATTGGTCGCACAAAGCAGCAAAGAATTGGATGATTTAGAAAAGGCACAAGCCCCCCTGCTACACAAATATTCACGGCGAGTTGCTTTTCAAATTTGGGAACAGGACAAGCACCTCGTTTTTCGATCCGCGAATGCGCCTAGTACACCATTGGCAGGCTCACAGACCGGCTTTAGCGATATAACAATTGCCCATCAAAACTGGCGAGTCTTTACAATTGAAGCAAAAGCGGAGGAGGAAGATCATCACGATGAGCATCGGCTGATTATTCATGTCGCTGAGCTAAAAGAAGTGCGTGAACAATTAGCGAATAGCATTATTAACAATCTGCTAACCCCCTTATGGTTTGCCCTGCCATTGCTTGCTTTATTATTGTGGTGGGCGGTGTCCGTTAGCCTCCAACCCCTAGTTAAGCTGACTCAAGCCGTTGCACAACGTCAACCGGATAATCTCAGCCCGCTGCCGCTACAAGCACCAGCGGAAGTCAAACCTTTGGTTGAGCGTCTCAATCAGTTATTTAGTAAAACCACGGCGCTAATTGAAAATGAGCGGCGCTTTACTGCCGATGCAGCCCACGAATTGCGTACCCCCATCGCAGGAATCCAAGCACAAGTACAAGTCGCCCAAGCAGCACAAACCGCAGCCATCCGTGAACATGCCCTCCATCAAGCCTTTCAAGCTTGCCAACGAGTCAATCATTTAATGGTGCAACTCTTAACTTTAGCCCGCTTAGAAAGCACAGCGACGACTCGCTTTGAAACCTGTAATCTTCAGCAACTGGCTGAGCAGCAAATCCGCGAGCTAGCCCCAATCGCATGGGAGCAAGGGGTACAACTGGCTTTAACAGAGGGCGAATCTGTCCATATTCAAGGCCTCCCTACCCTGATAGCTGTGATGCTGCGTAATCTACTCGATAATGCGATTCGCTATGCAGGTACGGGGACTGAAGTACTGGTCAGCACCGCGTATGCCTCACCCCATCATGCTTATCTGACCGTTTGTGATAATGGAGTCGGTTTAGCGGCGGAAGAGCTTAGCAAAATTACCCAGCGTTTTTATCGCCCTGCCGATACTCTAGCCAGCGGCAGTGGTTTAGGGCTATCCATTGTGCAACGCATTGCCGAGCTACATGGTGCGAACTTGACAATCTATCCAAATCAGAACCGAGGGCTTTGTGTAAAACTTAGCTTTAAAACACAGGAAGACACTAAAAAACACAATTTCTCAAAGGCAAATCACCACTGATTTGCCTTGAAACTTCACTCTATTTAGAGCCAATTTAGGCCAAATGTTTAATTTGTAATTGATCATGAATCGCATTAACTTCAGCGGTAGACATCTGCAGTCCAGCCGCTAAATCCTGCATATATTTCACTTCACGCGGATCGTCTAAAGTCACCGCCAATAAAGACATGAGATAGACTTGCTTTTCCATACCTTGCGGTACGCTCTTAAGCAAACCCTGTAAATCAAAAGGCTTTCTTAATTCTGTCGTCACGAATTCAATATCCGCTGGTGAGGCATCTTTTAAATACTCTTTAATTTTTGCCTGTTCGTTATCATCAATTACTCCATCCGCTTTCACGGAATTGATCATGGCACGCAATAAAATCCCAGCATTTTGTTCATCTTCTGCCGTGGTTTGCAGGGGTTCATCTTTTAACGCCGCTTGAAAAAACGATCCCACTTCTTTAGCAGAGGCATGTTTAGTTTGTGGGCTATCGCCTAGCATACTGAATAAATTGCTCAGAATATTG
>JBJOOT010000151.1:0-8764 GCA_046051185.1 Pseudomonadota bacterium
TATATAAGTCTAAACTGCTCGGTTTCCAGCGCTTAGCTAATTCTTTAACAGTGCTTACATCCAAGTTACGATAATGAAAGAATTTTTCTAATTCGGGCATTAGGCGGGCTAAAAAGCGGCGATCTTGGCAAATGCTATTACCACACATCGGTGAAGCGCCTGCGGGAACATGTTCTTTAAGAAAAGCTAAAGTTGCTTGTTCGGCTTGTTCAACTGTCCATTGGCTATCATAGACTCGTTGAATTAACCCTGAGCCACCATGCTGCTTTTGATTCCAGTCATCCATTTGTGCCATTCTTGCTTCTGTTTGATGAATCGCAATCACGGGGCCTTCAGCCAAAATATTCAGATCTTTATCAGTGACCACGGTCGCAATTTCAATAATTAGATCATTGAGTGTGTCTAGACCGGTCATTTCTAAGTCGATCCAGATCAAATTATCCTGATGGGCAGTCATGTGTTGTTATACTCGGTTACTTGAAAAGTGAACTAAAGCGCAGATATTTAGCAGATCTTTAGCTGAATCTCGCTAGTGGGTTCAAATGATAATTACGGACGTGAATGATGCAAAGTTTTACCTTGATTTTTTTAGTTTTTTTATTCGCTGCAACCGTGGTGCAAATTTGGTTATCTTTGCGCCAAAAGCAATCGGTACAAACTCATCGGGCTGCCGTACCAAAGGCATTCGCGGGTAAAATTAGCTTAGCCGAACATCAAAAAGCAGCTGATTACACGCTAGCCAAAGGTCAGTTTGGGCGGATACAAATTATTCTGGGTGTGATCGTACTATTAGCTTGGACTTTAGGCGGCGGCTTGGAGTGGTTGGATCAAGCTTGGCGTAGTTTAGGCTGGGGGGCTTTATGGACCGGTACAGCTGTGATTTTAAGCATGACGTTTATTACTAGCCTGATTGATCTGCCTTCTTCACTTTACAGCACGTTTGTATTGGAAGAGCGCTTTGGTTTCAATAAAACCACCTTAAAAACATTTATCATGGATATGCTAAAAGGTAGCGCTTTAGGTTTAGTAATCGGTGTACCGCTGATTTTATTTGTCCTGTGGTTAATGGAGTCGGCAGGGAGTGCATGGTGGATTTATGCTTGGGCGGGTTTGACAGTATTCTCACTCATCATGACTTGGGCTTATCCTAAATTTATTGCCCCTTTATTTAATAAATTTCAGCCACTAGAAGAGGGTGAAGTGGCAAGTCGGATTCATGCTTTATTAGAGCGTACTGGGTTTAATAGCCAAGGGGTATTTGTCATGGATGGTTCACGCCGCTCGGCGCATGGCAATGCGTATTTCACCGGCTTTGGCAAAAATAAACGTATCGTATTCTTTGATACTTTATTGAAACATTTAACACCTTCACAAATTGAGGCGGTGCTGGCGCATGAATTAGGTCATTTTAAGCGTAAGCATATTGTGAAGGGGATGATTTTATCCGTACTGATGACTTTCATCGGTTTTGGCGTTTTGGCGTGGTTAATGCAACAACCTTGGTTTTATAGCAGTTTAGGGGTAACGCAGCCCTCGACTTATATGGCGTTGATCTTATTTATGATCGTTAGTCCGGTATTTACTTTCTTTGTCAGCCCTATTTTGGCACGGTTATCTCGTAAACATGAATTTGAAGCTGACGAGTTTGCTGCGCAACAATCAAGCGCTACGGAACTGATTGCCGCTTTGGTGGGTCTGTACAAGGAAAATGCCAGTACATTAACACCTGATCCGCTGCACTCGGCATTTTATGATTCGCATCCTCCGGCTGCGATCCGCATTGCTCATTTACAAAAACAGACTTAACGAGGATAACTATGAAATCCATCGCGTTTTGCACTGCAGGTTTAGTGCTTAGTATGTCCGCTCACGCTGCTGCACCTGATCCGATTAATGGCAAGCGCTTATTCGAACAGTCTCGCTGTTTGAGTTGTCATTCGGCGGAAACTTTTACCAGTCCAACGCGCAAAGTGAATAGCTACGCGGCACTCGAAAGCCAAGTGCGGCGTTGCGATGCTAATCTCAGTACCAATTGGTTTGATGATCAAATCTTAGATGTGGTTTCTTATTTGAATCAAATGTATTACAAATTCCCGCCCCCACCTAAACCTTAATAGTTTCAGTTCGCTTTCTGGCAGTTTTCCTTCACAATAAGCAACATGACGAAAACTGCACAGGATATAGGTCGAGTCATCACCCGCTATGGGTCTGAACTCATCTTAGAAACCGCCAGTGGTGAGCCATTACGCTGCACCACTCGGCGTAAATTAGAGCATGTCGCTTGTGGCGATTATGTACGTTGGCAAGCCGAACAGCAGGGGAATGCGAGTGTTTTAGCGATTTTACCGCGCAAAAATGTTTTAGAGCGCCCCGATTTTCGCGGTAAATTACGGGCGGTCGCGGCGAATATTGATATTCTATTGGTGGTAAGTAGCTGGCGTCCTGAGCCAAATTGGGAAATGTTGGATCGCTATTTAGTCGCAGCTCATTTATTGCCTGCTGAGGTTTTGATTGTTTTTAATAAAGCCGATTTACGGGATAGTGCTCATCATGCTGAGCATGAGGCTTGCCTAAAAGAATATTTAGACATCGGTTATAAGGTTGTACATACCCAAGCCAATCAAGCAGACGGTTTAGCAGAGATTGAAGAGGCTATTCAGGGGAAAACAGCTATTTTCGCAGGCCAGTCAGGGGTGGGTAAATCGTCGCTCATTAGTCAGTTAGTACCGGAAGAAGATATTCGAGTAGGGGCAATTGCTGATACGGGCGAGGGACGGCATACGACAACGGTCTCCAGTTTATATCAACTAGCAGGGCAGGCTAGCTTGATTGACTCGCCCGGAGTGCGGGATTTTCCGCTACCCAAATTGACGGTCAGTCAATTACAGGCTGGTTATCCAGAGTTTACGCGCTTTGCGGGTGAGTGTCGGTTTAATAATTGTACTCATCAGCATGAGCCAGGTTGTGCTATAAAAACGGCACTTGCGATGGGAGAGCTTCCTCCGCGTCGCTATCAGCGTTATTTAACCCTATTAAAAAGCCAAAGTAATAACTAATTTAAAGCTGGCGAATCCCAAGAGTTTATTAAAGTCATGAAGGATTGTTTCAAGCCTAACTGGAGTATCTGTTGTTTGATCGCTTGTTTGAGCTTAATGCAAAATCTCAAGGCAAGCCCCCTAGAAGAGCAACGTAGCGGTTTTCAAATAGCACGCATGGCATGGCAAGCAGGTAAAGTCGAAGAGGCTCGTCTTTGGCTGCCACAATTAAAAAGCTATCCTTTAGCTTCTTGGTTAGAGTTCCAGATTTTGACTGCAACCTTAGAGCAGGTTTCCGATGCGGATTTAGCTCGATTTATTCAGGATAATCCGAACTCCTTAATGGGTGATAGCTTTAGTGCACGCTTAGCCGAGCGTTTAGCGGCGCAAGGTAAATGGGCAGAACTCTTAAAAATTATTCCCCATAATCCTGAGCAACTCACGACACAATGTTACCGCGCAGAGGCTTTATTAAAAACTGGACTCGTTAATCAAGGATTAGAGCAAGCACAAGCCATTTGGAACAAGACCCAAAAAGGCTTCCCTAATGATTGCTCTAGTATGCTGCTACAGTTACAAACGCATCAGATTTTAGGCCATAGCGATTATTGGCAGCGGATTAATCTATTAATGAGCCATAATCGGGTGAATGCCGCGCGGGATTTAACAGCTTATTTAACCGAAGAAGATAAAAAATTCTTTGAGCTATGGTTGGCTACTCGGGCAGCGCCCGCAAAAAAATTACCCGAGTTATTTACACAGGCTGATAGCCAGCAGCTTCGAGCTATTATAGTCGATGCGCTTAAGGAAATTGCCGATGATAAATTAGAAACGGCCTTGCCTTTATGGGCGCAAGCTCAAGCGAGTTTTAAGTTTACTCCTGCTGAAAAAGGAGCAGTTGAAAGTCGTTTCGGTATGTGGGAAGCATGGCGTCATGATACAGATGGCTTGCAACGTTTAAAGCGTATTCCCGTGGCAGATCGAACTCAGGAAGGGAATGAATGGCTTGCGCGGCTGGCGATGCGCTTTCAAGATTGGCCTGCTTTATTAGAGGCCGCGACCGCGTTAGCATCGGCTGAAGGAGCGGAGGATGAGCAGGATACTTGGTTGTATTGGCAAGCACGTGCCTTAGAACAACTAAAAAAGACGCAAGCCGCGCAAACGATCTATCAGGGATTGGCGAAAAATTCTACTTATTATGGATTTTTGGCAGCGGATCAGTTGGGGCAACACTATGCCAATTTAGAGCAAACACCACCGGATCGGAGTCAGCGCCTGCAAGGTTTGAAAAAACTAGCTGTTTATCAGCGTTGGCGAGAATGGAATGCTTTAGGTGAGCGCAGCCAAGCCCGTAAAGAATGGTTTCGTCTACTGCAAGTGATGGATAAAGAGGGTGTATTGGCAGCCGCTGAATTAGCCTTGCGTGAGGGGGATGCAAATTTAGCGATTTGGACGGTCTCTAAAGTTAAAGACTGGAATAGTGTCGATGTGCGTTTCCCCTTGATGTATGAACAAATTGTAATGGATCAAGCGCGTTTGCAGGGTATACGCCCTGAGTGGATTCTGGGTATTATGCGCCGAGAAAGTGCGTTTGATGCAAGTGCCGAATCGAGTGCTAAAGCTTTAGGTTTAATGCAATTAATGCCCGCAACAGCCCGTGATGTGGGGCGACAGCTAGGCATGCAGTTGGTGGCAAAGGAAGATATTTTGCAGCCTGATCTGAATGTTAAGCTTGGTAGTGCCTATCTACGGGATATGCTAAAGCGTTTCTCTGGGAATTATGCCCAAGCTACTGCTGCGTATAATGCAGGACCTGGACGGATTCCAAAGTGGGCACCTCCACACAAGCTTGCAGCGGATCAATGGGTTGAAAGTATTCCCTTTGAGGAAACGCGCAAATATGTACGAGCGGTGATGGCATATACCACGGTCTATGATCATAAGCTTAATAAGGATCAGCACTTGCGTTTATCAATGCGCTTGCAACCGATTCCCGCTAAATAAATTGACCGTTGAACTGGAGACTATTTGAGCATGACGTTGCAGCGACGACAACAAGGTGTAGCTATGCTCACTGCGCTGCTAATTGTGGCTTTAGCTGTCATTGTCGTCACTTCCTTATTTGTACAGCAGCGTTATAGCATTCGCCTCAGTACTAATTTGCAAGATTTGGAGCAGACCTATCCATACGTTCATGCTGCCGAAAAAATGGCGATTACTTGGTTAGGGTATGACAGTGCCGACACTCAGGATGGGGGGCATGATTCTTGGCATGATAGTTGGTCGGCGGAATCTGAACCTTTGGAAATAGATGATGATAACGGACAGCCGATTGGCGAACTGCGGATTAAAATTGACGATCTACAAGCCTATTTTAATGTGAATAATCTGTATGATGTGCAGAATAAAAAGCCACGTGCCACTATGTTGAAAGTGTTTCAGCAAATTTTGCAAACTCAAGGCGGTTTACCGCGCAGCTTTGCATATAGCGTGGTGGATTGGATTGATCCCGATGATGAATTAATTGACCCTGAAAGTGCTGAATCCGAGTATTACAGTTCGCAAGATAAACCGTATCGAGCAAGTAATAGTCTGATCGTTGATCCGGTTGAGTTACGTATTTTAAAGCTTGGCAATATTACTGAGCCTGAAGAAAAGAAAAAGCTACTAGACGAGTTAATGCCTCTCATCATTGCTTTACCTACCCCTTCATCGCTTAATGTCAATACGGCTTCTGAAGAAATGCTTGCAGCGGTGGGCTTAACCAGTCAGCAGGTTCAAGCGATTGTTCAAGAAAGAAAAAATGAACCTATTAAATCAAAAGCAGATTTAACCAAGTTAGTAAAAAATTTAACAGCTGAGCAGAATGTTTTATTAAATGTTAGTTCGAATTATTATCGTCTAACAGGGCAAGTGCGTTTAAGGAAAAGCCGTTTGTTTTTTAATAGTATTTTATTTCGCTCAGCAGATGGCAAGATTAGTGTCATAATGCGCCAGTTTAATCGGGTCAATCCGCCCTCTCAATCTGGACCGACAGGTACTTAAAATTTGCCGCTTTTATAATGAATAACTAGTTGATTATTGAGTATGTTGATCCTGCGTTTACAAACACCTGATGACACCGAGTTTGCGTATGCAAAATTGGAGGGTCATGCTGCTTCTGCTGAATGGCGGCAAGGTTCTTGGGCACAAATCAGCAAAATAAATGCTAATCAACCCATTGTTTTATTAATTCCTAGTGCAGATGTATTGCTCACTCGTACTTTATTAGTGACTAGCAATACACGTCAATTAAGACAAGCCTTACCCTATGCTCTAGAAGAAAGCTTGGTCGGTGAAGTTGAGGATCAGCATTTTGTGTGGCAGGCTGAAGATGCCAATATGCTGGCGGTTGCAGTGATTGATCGTAGTCGTCTTAAGGCTTGGTTACAAACGCTTAAGCAACACAAATTGCGGGCTAAAGCCATCTTACCTGATGTTTTTGCTTTACCTTGGGTCGCAAGCATGCCGACGATCTGGCAAAAAGATGGGCAGGCTTGGGTACGAACCGGTGCATACAGTGGTTTTAGTTGCCCTGCAATGTCACTCCCTCTATTAGTCGATAGCTTGTTTGAGGCTGAAGAGCAAGCACCTAAAGCCCAGCTTTATACGGATCAGGCCACTGATTGGCAACAGCGCTTGACGATTATTCCAGAACCACAACCCAATCATTTGTTGCAAGCAAGTTTGCAAGCTGGAATGGCCTTAAATCTGCTGAATGGCTATCAAGATGAAAGTATGTCGAATTTCAATCGCAATTGGCGGCGTTGGAAGGTTGCGGCCAGTTTAGCCTTCTTTTGTGCTGCTGTTTGGGCGGGCATTCAAGGGATGGATATTTGGCGGACGGCGCAACAAGTGCAAGCGGCAGAGCAGCAAAATTTGGCTTTATTTCAAGAGGTCTTCCCCGCGATTAAGGATATTCAGCCTGATGCAATTCGTTTACGGGTTAAATCTGAACTGAGTTCATTAGCACAGGCTAACTCACCTGAAACCGACAAAGTAAGTTTACTGCCTTATTTAACGATGATCGGTAAAGTGTTTCAGCAAGAGCAAGGTTTAAGAGTGACGGAAATCCGCGCCCGTGATGGCCGCTTAAGTGTGGTGTTTGAAACCGCAGACTTAAATGCTATTCAGCGTATTGGGCAAGGCTTAACTAAGCTTTTAGGGCGTGAAATTCTTGTGAAATCAACTCAAGCCAACAATATTGTGCGCGGTGAAGTTACTTTAGGCGCGGGGGGAGAAAACACGTGAAAGCTTGGTTTTTAGGACTCTCCGAACGCGAGCGTTATTTATTAATGATCGCTATTGCGGTTATTTTGGGCAGCATATTATGGTTTTACGCTTGGAAGCCTTTAGTAAAGTATAAAGCGAGTTTAGAAAATGATTTAGTGGTCTCCGCCGAGAATGCTAACTATCTTCAACAAGCTAAAGCCCAGTTACTTGCTAATCAAGCGGAAGCCGCGAGTAAACAGCCGATTGATACCACCACTAGTGTGCAGATTGCAGTAGCCCCTGTCTTGCAAAAGTATCAGCTGGATAAACCAGAAATTTTGTCGCGTTCTGAGGCTAAGGGTAAGGATGGGGTTAATTTACGGCTGGATAATGCACCTTTTGATCAAGTGATTGCTTTTTTGGCTGAACTTGAAGCTCAGTATGCTATTTATGCTACAAGTATTGGGCTTATTCCGGGTGCTGCTCCGGGCTTAGCAGGCTTGCAATTGACGCTAGAACGATGAAAAAACAAGTATTTTGGGTATTAGCGGGTATAACCAGTTTTACCGTATCTTTAGCCGCCCTCGCACCTTTAAGTTTCTTTACTCAGCAGGTGACTAAAGCTAAACCTGAGCTTAGCTTTACGGGGGTCAGTGGGAGTTTATGGAAAGGCAAAATTGCTAGTGTGACTACACCGAATGCGCATATCAGCGATTTAACTTGGAAGTTTGCTCCTGAAAAATTACTGACGGGTTTGCTAGCCGCTGATCTTGAGGGTAAGGTACAGTCAGTACAAATGAAAGGGCAATGCGGTTTGGCTTGGAATACAGATCTTGCCTGCTCGCCACTGGATTTAGAATTACCTGCTGCTGCTTTGGGCGAACTAGATCCTGCTTTAAAAAATTTACCGATCAGTTTAGGTGGAACTTTTCGGGCTATTTTGGATGATATTGCTTGGGATCGTGAAAGTATCCCGCGTTTGAATGGCTCTTTAATTTGGGCAGAGGGCAGTGTACAAGCCCCGATTAGTGTAAATTTAGGCGGACAATATCGCGCTAAAATAAAAGAAGGGACGGGTAAACAAGCTTTAAATATTGCCTTACAATCTGATCAGGCTCTAATTTCCCTCGATGGTAAGCTGGATGTAGAAAAAGATGGGCAATATCAAGTGGAATTATTTCTAAGGCCTGTCGCTGAAGTAGACCCTAATATTGTGCAAGGTTTAAGTTTATTGGGCGCACCTCAAACTGATGGCAGTATTCGGGTAAAAGACACAGGGCAAATAGCTTTAAAATTACCTGATACATCATCTACATCTGTAGCCGCCACTCATTCAGAACCGCAAGCTGTGCCAGCTCCAGCTCCAGCTCCAGCTCCAGCTCCAGCTCCAGCTCCAGCTCCAGCTCCAGCTCCAGCTCCAGCTCCAGCTCCAGCTCCAGCTCCAGCTCCAGCTCCAGCTCCAGCTCCAGCTCCAGCTC
>JBJOOT010000152.1:0-8713 GCA_046051185.1 Pseudomonadota bacterium
TTCTATCTAGCATCTTTGATTATCATCAACCCCTTATAATGATAGATGATGGCAGGAACACGGAACTATGAAACTCGATTTTGAATTTGGCCTTCCAATGCTGTTGGTTTGGCTATTGATTGGCTGGTCGTGGTTTAGCTTTTTCTCAGTAGTCTTCTTTGGTTAGACTTCAACCTTAAGCCTAGCTATGAAAAAGGCCGCATAGAGCGGCCTTTAATATTTATATCTAGCGTTAATGGAGCTTGTTTTAAGCGTTAAAACTCGCCCACCGCTGCCCGCAGTTTTTTCACCGCGACATTTTCCAACTGACGAATCCGCTCAGCCGATACACCGTATTTATCAGCTAATTCTTGCAAAGTCGCTTTTTCTTCCACTAACCAACGACTCGCTAAAATATCTTTGCTACGCGCATCTAAACCTGCCAAAGCCTCTTCAAAGCGACCGTGGGTATAGTTTTCCCACTCCTCAGCCTCTAAAGCCTCAGCGGGATCAGCCGACTCAGCAGCTAAATAATGGCTCGGTGAATAAGAGCGTTCATCATCTTCTTGATCATTCGATAGATCAAACGAAACATCTTGCGAACCTAAGCGTTGCTCCATCTCGAGCACATCGGCTTTAGTCACACCTAAATCATTCGCAACTTCTTGGGCTTGGTCATTTGATAACCAACCTAACCGCGCTTTACTGCTTCGCAAATTAAAAAATAATTTACGTTGTGCTTTAGTGGTGGCCACTTTGACAATCTTCCAATTGCGTAAAATGAACTCGTGAATCTCCGCACGAATCCAGTGTACCGCAAAAGAAATCAGGCGTACATTCATTTCAGGGTCGAAGCGTTTCACCGCTTTCATCAGCCCCACATTGCCTTCTTGAACTAAATCACTTAAAGGTAAACCATAGCCGTTATAACCACGGGCTACTTTCACAACAAAGCGTAAATTGTGCAGAATTAACTGCCGTGCTGCTTCAAGGTTATTATCCTGACGCAGACTTGTCGCCAACTCACGCTCCTCTTCAGCCTCCAATACTGGAATGGCGTGAATGGCGTGGATATAACTCTCTAAACTTCCAACGGGGGAAGGTAGGGTTTGCCCACGTAGCGTTAGGGCTTGTGTCATAAAATTTGCTCTCCTATTAATCATTCGCTGTATCTTAGCACTCTTATGGTTAGAGTGCTAATAGTGACAATAGTTCACCCGACAACCGCTTAATTTGTTAAACAAACCGCTTGATTATCTTTAATTTTAAATTAAACAAAACCTGTTAGAATTACTCTACACAAGACCACAATAACAATAAGCTCATGAGCATAGATTATACTGCACTACTGGAAAAAATCAGTGGCAATCACTTCCTGACGAATGAAGATCGGCAAAGCCTGCTAAGCTGGTTTAATGCTTATCAGGATGAAATTCAAGCCTTGCGTGAACAAACTAAGCAATTAACGACTCGCCTACACAATCGGGATGCGGTTATTGAGGACTTAGAGCGTGCACTGGCTCTGCGTGAACAACAGATTCACAACAAAGAAGAGATCTTGCAAAAAAATCAAACCGCTGATCAAGTTTATCAGCATAAAGCTGAGCAATATGAGCAGCGCTTACAAGAGCGTGAACGCATTATTAAAGAGCGAGATGAAAGCATTCGTTCCCGCGAGCAGATTATTCGTGACTTAGAAAAACGCCTGCACGAAGTTGAAAAAAATACCTTTCAAACGGAAAAAAGCCTACGCGAGCGTGAAGAACAGCTGAAGCAACGTGACCGCTTACTTGAAGAAAAAGAACGGCATTTAGAAAAGCGGGATCGTGAACTAGAAAACCGCGACAAACATATTAGTCGCCGTGATACCTCCTTAAATGAATATGAGCGTCAACTGCAGGAGGTCAATCAATGGGTATTGAACTATCAGCAAGACCAACATGAACAAAAGAAAATCATTGCAGCCCGAGATGAACAAATTAGCCTGCGTGATACGCTATTACAGGAAGCCCAACAGCAACTATTAGTGCTCGATCAATACTTGCAAACAGCGCATCAGCAATTACATAACAAGGATGCCTCCTTGCAAGAGCGTGATGATCAACTCAAAGAGCGTGATCAACTCATTAAGCAAAAAATCGAACAAATCAGTATTCGTAATGAACAACTATTTGCCCAAACTCGCACCTTACACGAAAAAGAACAGTATGCGGTGCAATACCACCAAATGCTGGAACAACGAGAAAAACTACTCGTCGAAAAAGATCAACAGCTTCTGGCTCTTGAGCAAGCTATTGCGCAACATAGCCAGCAACTGAATCAACGCGATACCCAAATCAGTGCACAATTTTTACAGTTACAAACCCGTGATCGTGAGCTTAGCAAACGCGATACCCAAGTTGCAGAGTTAGTACAACAACTAGAAAAGTTCACCACCACCACTCAAACGCAACAACAGCAAATTCATACACATCAACAACAAGTTGATCAACTGCAAGCTTATCTACAACAACAGCACGAGCAATTCAGTCAGCTTCAGCGAAGCATCCAAGTTAAAGAGACGCTCATCGGCCAACGTGACAACACCATACAAGAATTAACGGTTTTATTAGAACAGCGTGAAAAATTGTTGTTAGAACATGACCACCAATTGCAACAACAAACTCAAGCGTTGCAACAAAAAGCCGAACAATTACAACAACGAGAACAACAGCTCAATAGCTTAGCAGCTCAACTCATGGAGGAAGAAACTCAGCTACAAAAGCAACTAGTACAGCAACAAACACAAGCAAGCCAACTCGAAGAACGTGAGCTACATCTACAACAATTAGAACAACAACAGTTCAATTTAGTCACCCAACTGACTGAGCAATTAACTGCCTTCCAAACAGTGACGCAGCAAGAACAACTCCAACGCCAAAATCTAGTGGAGCGCTCTGAGCATTATATGAATCAGACCTTTGAACAGGTCAAAACGGATGCCCAGCAATTGATGAGCGATCAGCAGCGCCAACTTAAATTAATCGCCAAAATGATCGAAGCCCTGATGCAGCAGCAATACAGCCAATATCAAGAAAAGCTGAACGGCCTTACCGAGCTGTATCATCAAGATGTACAAGAGCGTCAACAAGCACAACAGCAACAACAACAAATCGTGGCTGAAATGGAGCATTATCTTGAGCTATTGAAGCAGATTAAAATCGAGCAGAATCAAGAACGCTTAACCATTCTGATTGATCAATTACAAGATTTGAATGAGCAATTAGGTCAAGGCTCTCATGAGCTGCAACAACAACGTCACACGGAAATTGTTCATTATTTTAAAGATCTAGCTCGGCAAATAATCGCTAATCGCCCAGTTGATCAAGAGGCATGGAAAAAACGAGTCTTAGGTGATTTAAAACAAATTTCCGAACAATTGACTACTCAAGCGAGCCAAGTTCCCCAAGCTGCGCCCACGCAACCCACACCCACCGCTGAAGCGAGTGAACAGACTCAACGCTATCAACAATTAGTGGAACAACGTGAAAAAGTGATTCAGCTTAAAGAGCAGATGATTCAACAACTGAATAAACAACTCACTGTGAAAGATAAGAATCTACTCGCCAAAGAGGAAATTATTTTTAAACTGAGTCAGCAAGTCAAAAACATACAACCCAATGCTTTGTAAAGCTTGATTTAAATTGAGTTTGAATTGAGCTTAAATTTAGTGTGCATAATGGGATTGCAAAGCAACACTTAACAGACGTGCCGTTAAATCTACAACCGGAATTACCCGCTCGTAAGGCATCCGTTTAGGACCGATCACGCCTAAAACACCGATATGCTCGTCGCCCAATGAATAAGGTGCTGTCACAAGGCTGCAATCTTCAAACACTGAATAGCCTGCTTCACGCCCAATAAAAATCTGTACGCCCTCTGCTTGAATGGTTTTATCCAATAAGCTCAAAATATCGCGCTTTCGATTAAACGCACCGAATAAATCTCGAAGCTTACTAATATCCGAAAGATCATCGTAACCCATTAAATTGGTTTCGCCAGCGATGACACAATCCTCTTCTTGCTGGCTATGCAAGCCTGCAAAAGCTAACTCACCTAATTCAATCGCAGAGAGCATTAAGCGATTCATATCCTCACGATGTTGACGCATTTCATCTAACAAGGCTTGGCGGGCTGTGGTTACATCTTTACCGACTAAACATTCATTCAAGAAATTGGCGGCTTGTTGCAAATCAGCGGTACTCATTTCACTTTCTAGCTGAATGATGCGATTTTGTACCTCATTACGCGTAAACACCAAAATCGCCAGTACTTGATGGCTGGATAAGCGCAAAAATTCGATCTGCTTTAAGGAGGAAGGATTACGACGCGGTACTGTCACCACACCAGTTAAAGAAGTGATCCCTGATAATAAGCTGGATGCTGATTGAATCAGTACCTGTGAATCCAAGCCTACACTTAAGCGACCTTGCAAAATACTAATGGCTTGGGTTTCTAAGGGTTGTACTTGTAATAAAGAATCTACAAACAAACGATAGCCTTGTGAGGTCGGTATCCGCCCTGCTGAAGTATGCGGAGCACGGATATATCCCATGTCCTCTAGATCAGCCATTACATTGCGGATAGTGGCCGCACTCAGATCAAGGCCACTACGTTTGGCTAAAGTACGTGACCCCACCGGCTGACCATCAGCAATATAAGCCTCTACCAACACCTTTAATAAGTGTTGAGCACGCTCACTTAAATCATTAGTTTGACGATTTACTGCCATTTGACCTGTATTATCTCCACTACATAATGCCACAATAGATACTTAGACAGGAAATTCAAGGTTTTGCTTATAAACAATCCAGAGTTTTTGTCTTATAAGCGCCACGGTCACTTTAGCCTTTTATCAGGCAGCTCGCTACAATAACGCGCATAAGCGCCGCATCTTATTATTTTCCAAACAGGTGCAACACAATGATGAAAGTATTCACTACCGCTGGTATCTTTTCTAAGCAGGATGGCGAAGCTGTAAAATCGACCTTAGAGGCCTTATATGACTTTTTAGTCACACAAGGACTAAAGGTATTCATGAGCACGCAGGCAGCTCATTTACTCAATCACCCCCCTACACCGGATGAACACCTAGCCACACAGATTGATCTAGCGATTGTGGTTGGAGGGGATGGTACGCTCTTAACAGCTGGTCGCTTATTAGCAGCGCATCATGTTCCTATTGTGGGCGTAAATTTAGGGCGGGTAGGCTTTTTAGTGGATGTCTTGCCCGCACAGATGTTGGAACAAATGACGGCTATTCTACAAGGTGATTATTTAGAAGATCAGCGTTGCCTCTTAAAAGCCTGTGCATGGCGGGGTGAAGCAAAGCTCGGTGAGAATATTGCGCTGAATGATGTCGTTCTACATGCTCGCAATAAAGTACGCATGATTGAATTTACAACTTATATTGATGGCTTTTTTGTCAATACACAACGAGCAGATGGCTTAGTAATCTCTACCCCAACGGGTTCAACCGCCTATGCACTTTCTAGTGGAGGCCCCATTCTACATACCTCCTTGGATGCCAGTATTTTAGTTCCCATTAGCCCACATACTTTAACCAGCCGCCCGATTGTCATTCCAAACCAAAGCTTGATTGAAATTGAGATGTGCAGTGATCGCCCTGTTGATGCCTTATTATCCTTTGATGGGCATCATGATATTCCCCTGGTCTCGGGTGATCGCATAAAAATTACCGCCTCCCCGCAAAAAATGCGCTTACTCCATCCCCGTCATTATGACTACTATCATATACTGCGCTCAAAATTGCATTGGGGAACGCAACTATAATGCTGACTTATATCCATATCCGTGATTTTGCCATCATTACCGATTTAGCTTTGGAATTACAGGCAGGCATGACCGCTTTAACTGGGGAAACTGGCGCAGGTAAATCCATTCTTTTAGATGCTATCGGCTTAGTATTAGGTGATAAAACGGATTTGAGTAGTGTACGGCATGGCGCAGAAAAAGCTGAGATTACGCTCAGTGTCGATATTAGCCATACGCCTCAAGCACAGCAATGGCTAGCCGAACAGGAGCTGCTCACAGATGATGAAACCTGTATTTTAAGACGGGTCATCACCCATACAGGCAAATCACGCGCATGGATTAATGGCTCTCCCACAACATTGACCGCCTTACGGGAATTAGGCGAGCAATTAGTTGATATTCACGGTCAGCACGAACACCAGTCTTTAATGAAACGTGAGATGCAGCGCAATATGGTCGATGCTTATGCAGGTCATGAATCACTTTTAAAACAAACCCAAGATTGCTATAAACAATGGAAAACACTGTATGAGCGCTATCAAGCTTTAAGCAGTCAAAGCTCGCATTTTCAAGAGCGCTTAGATTTACTGAACTTTCAAATCCAAGAATTAAGTGAATTAGCTTTAGAAAACGGTGAAATCACACAACTAGATGAAGAACTCAATCGTCTAGGCCATGCAGAACAATTACAAGCTACCGCCGCACAAGGCTATTTACAATTATATGAAACGGAACAGTCTATTTATTCTGCACTCAGTCAACTCGGTCAAGAGCTAAGCCGTCAACAGCGGGTTGATGAAGCCTTAACTGCCCCCCTTGAGTTAGTCAATAGTGCACAAATTCAAGTCCAAGAGGCAGCTTGGTTATTACGCGATTATGCGCAAGCAATAGATCTTGACCCTGCTCGTTTGAACACGGTGGAGTCACGGATTGCCGAGATTCGGGCTATGGCACGTAAATATCGGATGGAGGCTGAGCTATTACCCGCCCATCTTACCCAGTTACAAGCGGAGCTTGGAAGCTTAGCCAGTGATGATTATGATTTAGATACCCTTAAAACGAAACTAGCCACAGCGACAGAGCACTATCAAACTGTGGCGCAAGCCTTAAGTCTGTCACGCGCTCAAGCGGCGGATCAACTATCAACAGAAGTCACTGCCGCCATGCAAAGTTTAGGTATGCAAGGAGGCCAATTCCATATTCAACTGAGCCACCCTGAAGATAAACTCCCGCAGGTGCAAGGAATGGATCAGTTGGAGTTTTTAGTCAGCGCTAACCCTGGTCAACCCCTGAAAGCCTTAACTAAAGTAGCCTCTGGGGGGGAGTTATCACGAATTAGTCTAGCGATTCAAATGATTGCGGCTCAAAAAATGATTTTACCCGCTTTGATCTTTGATGAAGTAGACACCGGTATTGGTGGTAGTATTGCAGAAGTCGTCGGCACACAACTTCGTAGCTTAGGCACGAACCGCCAAGTGTTATGTGTTACCCATCTTCCCCAAGTCGCCTCTCAGGCACATCATCATTATAAAGTGACTAAACTAAAAACTACAGACAATACCCAAACCGGCATTATCTATCTTGACCCGCTTGAGCGTGTCGAAGAAATTGCTCGCATGATTGGTGGTACTGAAATCACCACAGCGACCCGAGCTTTAGCTGCAGAAATGCTTGAGCGCGTCGAATAAACACCCCAAAAATCACGGTTGATTTTTAACCCTACCGTTTATCAGAGACTTTCAACTTTTCACGGTTGAACTAGGTTAGAGGCTTGCCTTGCCTACTATACTGTATTTAAAGGTTAACTTGGTATTAATGCCCCAGCACCCAGTTGATATTTTACCCATTAACCAAGAGCAACCTTGATAGAAACTTAATATAGTTTTTGTATAGAACTCTCTTCAAAAAAGAGGGACTAATTAAGAAGCGTTAATTTTATGGAAAAAATAACGCTTTGCTCGGCGATAAATTTAATTTAATTGCCGCGTACTTGATACTTATCAAGGAGGATTTCTGTGAAAAATACCTTCCATATTATAACAGTAGCTGCTCTATTATTAGGTGCTACAGGCGTATGCAATGCGGCTTGGGCAGACAGTCGATCTGCCGAAGTACGTTTAGTTGCGACGATTAACAATAGCCCAGCCTTTCAACCGATTACTTGGAAAGTGTATCGTGTGGATGGCGAAGGTAAACCGCTCCATGTCGACGGCCAGCCTTATGAGTCTACACGGCATGCCTTTACCATTAGCTCATTAAAGCCCGGTCGTTATACAGCAATTGCGAAACGTAATGGTCAAACTGAACGTAGACGTGACTTCTATGTGATGGCTGATACCACTAATAAAATTAGTATACCTGTTGATTAAAGCTTTATGTTGATGTTCTCCTCCATCTAACCCCTGCCTCACCTTCGGGAGAGGCAGGATCTAAACCCTCCTTCAGTCTGAACTTATATTTTTTCTTAACCCCGCTTGAACCAAGGCCTTTTCTATTATGTCTTTATGTCATAATGGCTATTAATAATTAGCACAATAATCTAGCTCCATACGAGCCAGCTAGACCATGAAGAATTATAGAAAAATAGGGGACATTAAAATGGGCGCAACTAGTCAGCATACTCTTGCAGTCGGCATTGGTATCGGTGCTGTCTTAATCAGTTATTATCTTCTACCCAACCTCGATTGGGTCGCCTTAGTATTCATTGGTTTGAGCGGTTTTGTCGGTGTACATCTGCCCAATATTCAACAGCCTTCATCGTCATCTTATTGGATGGTACGCTTAGTTAGCATACTTGCCGCAATTTGTATTCCATTAATTCTATATATGTACCGCCCTAGCGATTTATTAATCGCATGGTTAGCAACTTATCTTTTATTTCAAGGGGCATGGTGGATTGTAGATCGCATTTCGCTGTATC
>JBJOOT010000153.1:0-8689 GCA_046051185.1 Pseudomonadota bacterium
ATTTTCGACTAAATCTAAGCGGCCAATACCATTTTCACCACCCAGTTTATTTAAGGTTGTGAGCATGTCGGCGGGGCTTAAGCGTTGACCATTTAAAGCAACCGGGTCACCTTTTTCATAGGTTAACTCAATATAAGTCGGTTGATTGGGAGCCGCTTCTGGAGAAACACTCCAGCGCCACATGTCTTCTTCTGCTTCGGCCCAAGGCTCTTCGAGAATGCCGCCTTCATAAGAGATATGCAGCAGATTCGCATCCATTGAGTAAGGTGATTTTTTGCCCGCTTTTTTGAAGTCGACCGGAATCTGATGCTGTTCTGCATAAGCCATTAACGAGTCACGCGACCCCATATCCCATTCCCGCCAAGGTGCAATCACTTTGACACCAGGCTTCAAGGCGTAAGCCCCAAGTTCAAAGCGTACTTGGTCATTACCTTTGCCTGTTGCGCCGTGCGAAATCGCATCAGCTCCCGTTTCATTGGCAATTTCGACTAAGCGCTTAGCAATCAAGGGACGGGCAATCGAAGTACCAAGTAGATATTCACCTTCATAAATGGTATTAGCGCGGAACATCGGGAACACGAAATCACGCACAAATTCTTCGCGTAAATCATTGATATAAATATTTTCTGGCTTAATACCCATCGCTAAGGCTTTAGCGCGGGCGGGTTCCACTTCTTCGCCTTGACCAATGTCAGCGGTGAAGGTGACCACTTCGCACTGATAATTTTCTTGTAGCCATTTAACGATAATGGAGGTGTCCAAACCGCCAGAATAGGCGAGGACAACTTTCTTGACGGATGCCATGTCGGTGTTCCCTAAAATCTTGTGAAAACGCGCATTATAGGCGGGTTGCTGCGGGATGGGAATCTGATCAACAGTTATGTTGAGATAGTTAATCGTTAGCCCGTACTAAGTTCTAAATCGAAGTCGTATTTATTTTTGTATCTATTGGCATTTAAAATCGTATGATTTTCGCTATAATGGAATTAGATTGGTATCTATTTAAAAGCGAGGTAGGCCATGAGCACAGTTCTAAAAAGAAGTTTATGCGGTGTGCTAGCCGCTTTGGCCGTGTCCACTGTGAGTGCTAATAGTTTTATGATTATTAGTGATCGGGATGCTGTCTTATCTATCAATGCTTGGGGTGGTGCCAAGCATGGAACCGTTGTACGCTTACATAACAATTGTTTAGTGGATAATCCAGATTGCCTGTGGATTTATCGTGATGGAATGCTTTTGAGTGCACGTAACCCTAAATTAGCCTTAAATGCATGGGGTGGAGCTAAACATGGGACAGCTTTACGTTTGCATAATGGTTGTGTACCGGCAAATCCAGACTGTACTTGGACGTTTAGTTCAGACGGGCGAATTTTAAGTAATCGCGACCGTAATCTAGCTATTAATGCTTGGGGAATTGGACAACATGGCACTGTTTTAAAATTATATGAAAATTGCCCTACGGATAATCCTGATTGCACATGGTCGCGCTAGTGCTTGAAAAACCGAGCTACAAGCAAAATTGAAGATTTAACGAATGCTGTTAAATTTAAATACTATTCAACAACATCAATTCACTTGGATGCGGTTTTAAATAATATTGCCGCTCAATATACGGGTGCGGATGCTTACGAAAATGATGCTTGAGTAGGGTAATCGGTACAATCAAGGGCAAGTAGCCTTGTTGATATTGAGTGATCCTTTCGACTAGTTCAGCTTTATCTTCACGCTCTAAATGCGTGGATAAATAGCCCAGCAAATGGGTTAGTACATTGGCTTGTTGCCCGCGTGAGGCGCGTTTACTCAAAATCTGCATCAGTGTTTGAATATATTGAGCGTGCAACTGGCTTAAATCGACTTTGCCGGCTTGGGCAAGCAGTTGCCCTAAGCTGCGTAAGCCGACTTGATCATGCGCCATGATTAGATATTTATGATCGGCGTGGAATTGGAGCAAAGTAGCTGCCGTTAGCGCTGTTTGCAAAAGTGCTTGCCAACGTTGGTAAACAAATACTCGCCCAATAAAGTTTTCTCGCAAAACCGGGTCACATAAGCGGCCTTCTTCCTCCACAGGAAGATTAGGAAAAGTTTTCTGTAAACTAGCCGCAAATAGGCCAATACCACTACGCTCAGGAACTTGCCCAGTCGCAAATTCTGGATAAACCTTCACGCGCTCCATGCCACAACTTGGCGAGTCCTTTTTAAGAATAAACCCACTGAGCTGTGCCAGTTTAGGCTCAGCTAAAAGATGGTCACTGGCTGCTTGTAAGGCAGCTGTTACATCGACCCGATGATTTTTAACATGGAGTAGGCGAATTTCCCCTTGTTGCTTAACTAAATGTATCGGTGGGCGTGGAATCCCTAAGCCTGCCGCCACTTCAGGGCAAACAGGGACAAATTCAAAGTATTCGCCGAGGGATTGCGTGATATAGGCATTGTGTTTATGCCCACTGTCAAAGCGCACTGCATTGCCTAATAAGCAGCTACTAATACCTAATTGGGGTTTATGAGCTTGAGTCATTGGTTTTGCTTAATTTTTGGTTTTACTTAATTTAACGGATTAGTTTGATTCAAAGGCGGGCGCTCGTTTTGTTGGCGAATCGCGCCAATACTAAACACCACTAAGGCAACCCAGATAAAGAGGAAAGCAATTAATTGTTGCTGACTAAATGGCTCTTTAAGCCAATAAATCGCAGTTAAGAATTGCATTGTTGGGTTGATATACATCATAAAACCCACGGTAGTTAAACTTAAGCGTTTAGCCGCTGAGGCAAATAATAATAAAGGTATCGCCGTCAATGCTCCCAAAAAAATTAATAAACTGGTCGTTTGCAGGCCCTCCGATAAAAGTTGGCTTTGCCCCTGTGTTTCGAGCCAAATCCACCAAATAAGGGCAAAAGGTAGCAAAATACCGGTTTCTATCCATAAACCTGTTAAGGAGTCTACGGGAACTGTTTTGCGCACTAAACCATAAAAGCCAAAGCTAGCCGCTAAGGATAAAGAAACCCAAGGTATTAGCCCCAATTGCAGGATTAACCAAAGAACACCTATCAGGGCTAAAATGACGGCTGTTAAACGATAAAAATCCAAAGATTCTTTAAGAAAGATGCGAGCCAAGAGTACGCTCACCAAGGGTGTAATAAAATAGCCTAAGCTCGATTCCACCACTCGATCTTGCCCCACCGCCCAAATAAAAATGAGCCAATTGGCGGCAATGAGTAAAGAAGACAAACATAAACCTAAAAGAATTTTGCTTTGAGTCAGTGCTGTTTTAATGGGTGTCCAATGGCGAAGTAAGAGCGCAATCACCGAAACGAATAGAAATGACCAAATAATCCGTTGGGTCAATACTTGCCAAGGATCAACTTGAATCAGCAGGTGGAAATACCAGGGAAATAAGCCCCAAATCGTATAGGCGGTTAGCCCATAGACTAGCCCCTGTTTTTGTTCTGAAAGCCGCATAATATTAGGCTAAATGCCTTATACCTCGTTAAGTCTAGGCATGAGCATGACTAAATTACAGGGTTGGGTACGATAATCTAATTGTGCCTCAATGAGTTGATCCCAGCCTAAACGACAGGCATCACTCGAACCAGGCAAACAAAAAAGATAAGTGCTATTGGCAACCCCAGCAATGGCGCGGGACTGTAAAGTAGAGGTTTTAATTTCTTGATAAGAGAGCACTCTGAACATTTCTCCGAAGCCTTCGAGCTCTTTATCCAATAAAGGCTTAACCGCTTCAGGCGTACCGTCACGACCTGTAACGCCGGTGCCACCGGTACTGAGAATGACATTAATTTTCTCGTCTAGAATCCAGCGCGAAATGACCGCACGAATAGCATATTTACTATCTGGGACGAGATCACGCTCAATGCAATGATGGCCACTTGCAGTGAGTTTATCGATCAATAATTGACCTGATGTGTCATTGGCGAGTGTGCGAGTATCCGAAATGGTTAAAACAGCAATCGCTAAAGGCTTAAACTGGGCTGTGCTCATCATAAAATAGCTGCTAAAAATAAAGCACTAGTATAAGCGAAGATGAGCAAACAGCGTTACAACCACTTTTTCCAGCGGAAAATACCAAGAATCAATAAGACGATAGCCAACATCCCGACAATGACCAGGGTAAAGCCATAAGCTGAGCCTAAACCTGGTAGATACTCAAAGTTCATGCCATAAATCCCAGCCAATAGATTCAAGGGTAGGAAGATGACAGAAGCAATGGTGAGTACACGCATAATATCATTCATGCGTTGATTACTCGCCGAAAAATAAATTTGTACTAAGTTTTCTAAATCGTTCTGACAAATTTCGGCATCACGGTCGACGCGATTAAAATGTTCTTGTACATCCGTCAAACGAGTGAGCAAGCGAGTATCTAAATCCGTGTGTTCGTCCTGCCACTCACCTAAAGCCGTTTGTTGGGGTTCAATAATGGCTAGGCGATAGTGGCGTAAATGACTACTCGCTTTCAGTAAACTGAGCCAATCGTGGAAATGCTTAGTCGGTTGTAATAATTGTGTTTGCCAATGTTCTAATTGCTCTATAAAGGCAACCCGTAAGTTTAGATATTGATCAGTGAGCCAACTCAATAAGAGGCATAAAATTCCAGCCGGTGTGAGTGAGGCGCGTATGCGTGAGCCGCTTAGCCAACGCTGACGGATCTCATCAAAATTTGTTTTGGCGGTAGGATGAATGCTAAGCAAGAGATTACGATAAATCAGCAAAACAATCGGGGCTGACTCAACCTCAAAGCTGGTTAGTTTCTCATTGGGGTGACTTAATGCACGAAAGATCAGCATTTCATAGTGATCCGTATCATCATAAAACGGCGGATGATTCGGATTGCGGGTATCTAATACATGCTGCTCTTCAAGCACTAAACCAAATTCTGTTTCAACTAAGCTTTGCCAATCGGTATCGGTACTTAAAACATCTAACCAAATCATGCCCTGACAGGTTTTAATTTGCTCAGGGGAAATCAATTGCGCTTGCTGAGTTTGCGCATCAAAATAAGTGATATGCACGAAAATGGCCTAGAGCTAAAAAGTTGCATAGTTTAATCGTTAATTGCCCCATAAGTTAAGTAGTCGCTGCGCCATATAATTTGCGATACAAACCATCCTGTTGAATGAGTTCTTGATGACTACCTTGCTCAATAATTGTGCCGCCTTCAAACACTAAAATCCGATCAGCTTGGCGTACAGCGCTTAAGCGATGGGCGATAATCAGTGTTGTGCGGCCTTGTAAAAAGCTTTGTAAAGCGGTCTGTAATTGATATTCCGTTTCCATATCTAAAGCCGAAGTGGCTTCATCTAAAATCACCACTTTAGGATCAGACAGTACCATTCTTGCAATGGCCAAGCGCTGGCGTTGCCCACCGGATAAACGCATCCCTTGCCGACCGACTAGTGTATCTAAGCCCTGTGTTTGCTCACGCACGGTATCTTCAAGTTGAGCGATACGTAAAGCCTCCCACAGCTTTTCATCGGGCAGAGCTTGGCCTAGGGTCAAATTAGCCCGCAAGGTATCATTGAATAAGGCGGGTTGTTGTAACACGGTTGCGACATGCTCGCGCACTACATCTAAACCGATTTCAGTAATTGGTCGCTCATCAAAATATAATTGGCCTTGTTGGGGCTGATAGAGGCCTAATAAAATTTGTACAAAAGTGGATTTACCCCCTCCGCTCGCCCCAACTAATGCTACTTTTTCACCCGCTGCAATCGTTAAGTTTACATCCACTAAGACAGGCGCTTTATCACCATAGGCAAAGCTGATTTGCTCCGCACGGACACTGACCGTATGTTTGTTTTTAAAGGGGTTCGTTAAATGTGGATACACCGGTTCAGATTGAAGTGCGAGTAGCTCATTAATCCGCGTTAAAGCGGCTTTTGCTCCAAACCAGCCGTATTGAATATTCAGAATCTCTTGGACTGGCCCCATCATAAACCAGAGATAGCTAAATACTGCGAGCATTTCTCCTATCGTTAAATCAGAGAACACCACCATTAACATGGCAACCGCCCGAAATATATCAAATCCAGAAATAAAAATACTGAAGGATAATTTATTAGCGGCATCACTGCGCCAAGCAAATTGACCTGCTTGGTCTTTAACTCCAGCAGCGAGCCCGATAATGCGCTCAAAAAAGCTGGGTGCACGATTACTGGCACGGATTTGTTGGATGGTATCGAGGGTTTCAGTCAGTGCTTGTTGGAAGAGTTCAAAGGCAGTATTTTCCTTTTTCTTTAATTCTTTCACATAGCTGCCCATTTTGGTGGTCAGCAAAATCACCACAGGATTTAAAATTAAGATAAATAAAGCCAGTTGCCAATGCAGCCAAAGCATGACCACCGTAACGCCGATTAGGGTTAAGACTGAAACAATAAAGCGACTGATCGTGATTCCCAGAAAATTATCAATGGTTTCAATATCCACCACCAAACGAGAACTGACGGTTCCACTGCCTAAGGTTTCATATTCAGCCATTGCAATCGTTTCAAGATGCTTGAGCAAGCGCTGGCGAATGTGAAAGCTAATATCTTTACTGATTAAGGTGAATTCTCGAGTTTGCCAGACCGAAAAGAAAAGCCAGGCCAGTCGTAGAAAAATGGTGATCAGGGTCACTGCTAAGACATATAGAATCGGCCCTTGCCAGTGAGTTGGAAAAATTTGATCAAGAAAATTGGTGAGCGCCCCTGGTTGCTTGAGTAATACTTCATCGACCAATAGGGGGATCAATAAAGGGATTGGGACACTTAATACGGCGGTAAGAATGGCGATTAAATTTGCACGTATCAATAAGCCTCGATAGCGCAGAGTTTGGCGAAAGAGCTCATTCCAAGTATAAGCAACCAGCTGGCTAGCAGACATAAGTACTCAGCAATTTCCAAAACCTCTAATTGTACGAGCAAATTGGTGTCGCTGCTAAATCCTTATTGACCACTATGCTTAAATCCTGAATAGTAAGCATTTTTAGCTTGAAAAATGATGGAACAGTTCGGCGTCAACAGTTATTTAACCTATGTCTTGGGCGTGATTATGATTGTCTTACTGCCCGGCCCTAATTCTTTATATGTATTAGCCTTGGCTGCTCAACAGGGGATTCGGGCGGGTTGGAAAGCGGCGTTGGGGATTTTTGTGGGTGATGCGGTTTTAATGTTAGCCAGTGCAGCCGGTGCGGTCACTTTGCTCCAAACTTATCCCGTGCTTTTTCATATTGTGCAATATGCGGGGGCGGCGTATTTGATTTATTTGGGGATACGCTTGATCTTAGCAGCGATTAAAACGTGGCCAAAGGACGAGCAGCTACAAACAGTGATGGAGCAGCCGGTCACCGAGCCTAAATTGGCTAAGCAAGCTTCACCCTTCGCCAAAGCTTTATTGATTAGCTTATTAAATCCCAAAGCCATTTTGTTTTTCTTATCCTTCTTTGTGCAGTTTGTCGACCCTAAGTTCCCACAACCGGCCATATCCTTCTTGATCTTAGCGGTGACTTTGCAATTTTTTAGCGCTTTGTATTTGGCTGCTTTAATTTATGGTGGGAATTATTTAGCAGAAGCCTTTCGCCAACGTAAGCGTTTAACGGCCGTATCAACAGGGGGAACCGGTATGGCCTTTCTGGGATTTGCCGCTAAGTTAGCAACGGCTTCTGCACTTGCCTAAAGCTTGAGGGTGTTTTGATCGCTGATTTGTCTGCAACGATGGTTGGTACAAACGAGTTTGTTTATTTTTTATTTGCCCTATAAGTATATCTATTCTATTAAAAACCTTAATTCGTTGGGTGTTTCAATTGATAATTCCTTTGCTCTTAATAACCAATATTTAGCAGTTTTTAAATCTTGTTGCACAGTAATACCATTTGCATACATTTTTGCCAATTCTATACGCGCAATACCCTTTCCATGCTCAGCGGCTTGTTTAAACCAAAAAAATGACTTACTCAAATCTCTAATCGTTGGATCTTCTCTGTAAAGAAAACCTAAGCGCTCCATCGCTTCAGTACTTCCATGATTAGCAGCTTCCTCGGACCAATATACAGCTTCCTTTATGGTTTTAAGATTGCTTACATAATAATTGCTTAAGTCAATCATTGCTTCTAAATCCCCCTGTTTTGCTCTTATTTCTAATGTTTTCACATTTAGATATTGACTTAACTCAAGTTGAGTCTTGTTTTTACTGATTAGACTTTCGTCCGCATAGGCAAGAGCAAAAGCAGAGAGTATTGACAATAGGCATAGAGGAGGTAGTGTTTTTTTCATAAAACGCCCTGATTTTCTTAAAAATTTTTAGTGAAAGATTTAGCTTATATTAGCTTGTTTAGATCTTTTTTCGGCCAAGCTTAGCATTGTAAAAAGTAGTTATTTAGAAATATAACATTTCAAACCGCCTACAGTCAAAGATTAATTTTAAGCAGATTTATATTAATTATTCAATAAATAAGATTAGTGAATTTTTGGCTATTAAGGATTAATGGTTTGAATTAATGAGCTATTGCTAATAATTGGAGAGGGATTAAAAATCAAGAAGTTTTACTTCAATAGACCTCTTTCATAAGTCAAAAAATAGCCGCTCGAAGTTGTAAACGTGATCGACTGGGAGGGGTCTGTTTTGGCCTACTGCGGACATGAACTATGAAACGATCCAATCCCTTAGTGACTGGCAACTGAAACGTTTAGTGGGTATCGAA
>JBJOOT010000154.1:0-8682 GCA_046051185.1 Pseudomonadota bacterium
GAATTTTAAGGCCACACCCTTAATAGAGCGGCGTTTACAGCATTGCAGCAGTTTGCATGACAAACTATTCGCTATTTTAATGCTCGGCGATGATCGTTCGGTGACCGCCAGTTATGTGATGGGTAAGGCGGCTTTTGTGTGCGAGTAGAGGGATAATCTACCAATTGGTTTCAAACCTAGAGTGGCGTATCGCTTCAACTAGTTTTGCGTTTCCCTGCAGTTTTGGCTGATTGGTTTGACAGCATAGCGGCCGTAGATAAACTCGATGTAGTGCAATACCTCGCATTAATATGTAGGTTTATAGTTGTTCTTTGAATACATTCAGATCTTGTAGCAATTGCGGGATGTTGGTTTCAATAATGCTCCACAAAATATCGTTATCCAAACCAATATAAACGTGGATGATACGGTTACGGGTAGCGATGAGTTGTCGCCACGGGATATTTGCCATCTGTTCACAGACGAGGGTGGATAACGGCAACTTGTCGCAATTCTGCCAGTTTGGGTTGTGCTAAAATCACAGTTCTACATTCACCACTTCGGTAGGTTGGTACTATGCAAGACAAATACATCAATCCCTTTACTGATTTCGGTTTCAAGAAGCTGTTTGGGGAAGAACCGCATAAGGAATTGCTGATCAGCTTTCTGAATACGCTGCTGCCAGAAAAACATCGGATTCAAGACTTACAGTACACTCGCAACGAACATCAGGGTTACACCGCGCTTGACCGCAAAGCTATTTTTGATCTGAACTGCATCAGTCCAACAGGTGAACGTTTCATTGTCGAGTTGCAGAAAGCCAAGCAGAATTTTTTCAAGGATCGCAGCTTGTATTATGCCACGTTTCCAATTCAGGAGCAGGCACAGCGCGGCGATTGGGATTATAAGCTGAATAAGTTCTTAAAAATAGGAAGTTATTACCCACCAATTTCCCCCATCAATTTCACCACCCACTCTGCTCGTTCCTCGACTGTTGCCAACTCTATCTCAAAGCGTAATTTATCCTGCCCATCGAGTTTAAACATCCACGGGCGTTTTTGAATCAATTGGATGACTTTCATTGGGTCAATATTGGGTTTGGTATCAAACAGAATTCGCCCTCCTTTAGCGCTCATATCGAGTTTGCGCACGCCTAGATCTTGGGCGATTAATTTAACACGGGTTACACTAAACAGTGTTTTCACAGGGTCGGGTAATAAACCGAAGCGGTCAATCATTTCGACTCTTAATTCGTCTAAGGCCTCTTGACTAGCCGCACTGGCAATACGTTTGTACAGAATCAAGCGGCTATGCACATCAGCAAGATAATCGTCAGGAATCAAGGCTGGTGCACCCAACTCAACCGTCGTGCGGCTTTGGGTACGTGGATCAAGGTCTGGGGTTTTACCCGATTTTAGGGCTTTAACTGCTCGCTCTAATAAATCGTTATAGAGATTAAAACCAATTTCTTGAATTTGCCCACTTTGGTCTTCACCCAGTAATTCACCTGCACCCCGAATTTCTAAATCATGCGTGGCAAGCGTAAAACCTACCCCTAATTCTTCGAGTGATTCAATCGCCTCCAAACGTTTAATAGCATCTGGAGTTAATGACTTTTTAGGCGGGGTAATTAAATAAGCATAAGCGCGATGATGTGAGCGTCCCACCCGTCCGCGTAATTGATGAAGCTGCGCCAGACCCAGCTTATCGGCACGATTAATAATGATGGTATTAGCCGTCGGTACGTCAATGCCGCTTTCAATAATGGTGGTCGCAACGAGAATCTGGAAGCGTTGATGATAGAAATCGCTCATAATGCTTTCAAGTTCACGCTCGCGCATTTGTCCGTGGGCAAAACGCACTTCGACATTGGGCAATAGCTCTCCCAGTTCTTCGGTGATTTTACCAATGGTTTTGACTTCATTATGGAGTACATAAGCTTGGCCACCCCGCGCTAATTCACGCGCACAAGCTTCTTGAATCGTGGTTTTATTCCATTCCGTTACGAAGGTCTTAATAGCATGGCGCTGTGTGGGGGGGGTGGCAATAATGGATAAATCACGTAAGCCCGAAAGCGACATATTTAAAGTACGTGGAATGGGGGTCGCGGTCATGGTAAGCATATCGACATTTGCTCGCAGTTTTTTCATCTGCTCTTTGTCACGCACGCCAAAGCGGTGCTCTTCGTCGATAATCACTAAACCTAAATTTTTGAAAACCACATCCTCTTGTAACAGTTTATGTGTGCCGATCACGATATCAATCGTACCTGCAGCCAGTGCCGCGAGGGCTTTAGTGCTTTCTTTACCTGTCTTAAAGCGCGATAGGGACTCAATTCGGAAAGGCCAATCGGCAAAGCGATCCCGAAAATTGTTTAAATGCTGCTCCACTAACAAGGTTGTGGGAGCAATCATCACCACTTGCTTACCCGCATTGGCCGCGACAAAGGCGGCGCGCATTGCAACTTCAGTTTTTCCAAAGCCGACATCTCCACAGACCACTCGATCCATCGGTTGAGCCGAGCGCATGTCTTGGATGACATTTTCGATCGCCAATGCTTGATCGGGCGTTTCTTCAAAGGGAAAAGCGCCAGCAAAGAGTCGATAATCATTTTCGTCGAAGGGGAAGCTATGGCCTTGTTGGGCAGCCCGACGGGCATGAATATCCAATAATTCAGCCGCGACATCACGAGCTTTTTCTGCTGCTTTGCTACGAGCTTTTTCCCATTGATCCGTACCTAATTTATGTAAAGGCGCATGATCAGGATCAGAGCCTGTATAACGGCTGACTAAGTGTAAAGACGCAACCGGCACATACAGTCGATCTTGATTCGCGTATTCGATCAAAAGATATTCGGCTTCAACCCCACCCGTTGTCACCATCTGTAAGCCTAGATAGCGACCTACACCATGTTCTTCATGGACAACGGGAGCGCCTTCATTTAAATCGGTGAGATTGCGTACGATTGCATCCGCATCACGGGTGGTTTTCTTCCGGCGGCGCTGTTGCTGGATTTGGACGCCGTGTAAGAGATTTTCGGGAATGACCGCAACCCGTGCATCTGGCAGCCAAAAGCCTTGTTCTAATGGGGCAACCGTGACAGCCATCTCTGTTGAGCTATGTACAAAAGCCTGCCAAGTATCAAGGGTTTGTACAGCAATCGCTTGCTCACGTAATAATTCAATTAAAGCTTCACGCCGTCCTGCGGATTCAGCGGTGAATAGCACGCGACCTTTTAGCTCTTTGAGAAATTGCAATAAGAGCCATAAAGGCTGTTCATGACGGGGGTGAATTAATAAAGAGGGTAGGGTTGCGGTATGATAATTTTGACCTGCGTCTTCTAATTTAAAGCTCTGAACATCAATACTGCGATATTCGCGCAGAAAGCTTTTGAGTAACTCAGCATTGAGAAAGAGTTTATCGGGCGTTAAGAGTGGGCGTTCAATATCATGGCGGCGTTGTTCATAACGATGCTCTAGCGATTGCCAAAACTGTTCAATAGCAGTTGGAAGGCCAGCTTCAAGGATTAAGAGTGTCTTTGCTGGTAGATAATCAAAAAGTGTAGCGGTGCTTTCAAAAAAAAGTGGTAAATAGTACTCAATACCTGCGGGCGGTTTACCCTGACTCACCGCTTCATAAATTCGACTGCGGTGTAAATCTCCTTCTACTTGCTGGCGATAATTAGTACGGAATACTTTAATACCCGCGTCATCGAGTGGAAATTCACGCGCAGGAAGTAGTTCTACTTGTTTAAAATTATCTGCGGTACGTTGAGTTTCTGTCGAAAAGCTACGGATAGAATCAATTTCATCATCTAATAAATCTATCCGATAGGGCAGTGGACTACCCATCGGAAATAAATCAACTAAAGCTCCACGGCTGGCATATTCCCCATGTTGCATCACTTGGCTGACATGTTGATAGCCGGCTTTATCTAAATGCTTACGAAAACTACCCAGATCCAGCTTCATGCCCGCTTTTAACAATAAGCTATGGCCTTGGACATAATGTGTGGGTGCAAGGCGTTGCATGAGTGTTGCCACCGGCACAATCAAAATGCCCTGCTGTAGACTAGGTAAGCCTGCCAGTATTTTTAAGCGCTCAGAAATAATATCTTCATGTGGCGAGAAAATATCATAGGGCAGCGTTTCCCAATCAGGAAAAATATGGATCGGTAGGGTTGGCGCAAAGAAGCGTAAAGCTTCTTCCATCCGATAAGCCTGATGGGTATCACTTGTGACTAATAGCACTAAGCCTTTAAATTCACTGGCCGTTTGCGCAATGAGTGCTTCAGCCGCATTACCATAGAGTTGTCCCCAACGGATATGACCTTGCTTAGGAGGTGGATAAACCGGTTGTAAGGCTTGGAGAAAAGAGGCTGTGCTTGCTACGGCCATAATACGCTTGTGGGGTAATCAAAAACGCGAGCATTGTACCTGAAACTAGCAATACGATGCATAGCCTGTATTGCTAGTAAGACTTAAAGCGATGATTTAACGAGTGATAGTTTGTGGTGGTGTGCTGCTAAAAGTATTGATGCGTTGTTTTACGGTGTCAATTTGCTCACGGGTTAGCAACTCCATGACAGAATCGCGGGATTCAATAGCATGTTTTTGGCCTTGAGCGGCGGCTAAAGAGAGCCAATAAGCGGCCTCCATTAAATTCTTCTCAACCCCCACGCCATTCGCTAAATAAGCACCTAAACCGTATTGTGCTAAGGGATGATTGGATTGAGCAGCCTTTTTGATCCAATGCACGGATTTTTCATGGCTGATTTCTACCCCTTGGCCTTTAGCAAACATCAAAGATAATTGATATTGTGCTTCTGCATAACCATTTTCGGCTGCATTCATATACAACTGAAGGGCTTTCGCATAATCAATGCCTAAAAATTTACCTGTAGTCAGCATATTGCCTAGCATGGTTTGCGCAGCTGGATTACCATTTTTAGCGGCCGTTTGAATCAGCTCTAAGCCTTTGTGAGTATCTTGTGGAATCCCTACACCAAACAGATATTTATTACCTAAATTAAACTGTGCTCCCGCTTCATTTTGTGCAGCTGCTTTTTGATACCATTCAATCGCTAGCTTTAAATCTTGCTTCACACCGGTCCCTTGTTCGTACATCAGGCCGGTGTTGAATTGTGCTGCGGAGTCACCGTGTTGAGCTGCTTTTTGAAACCAATTAAAGGCTTGTTGTTGATTAGGTTCAACCCCAGCCCCTTTTAAATATTTGATACCTAGCACATATTCAGAACCACGGTGTCCATTATGTGCTGCCTTAGTAAGCCAGCTAATGCTTTGTTCAATCAAGGTAGTATTAATTTTTGCTTCTTTTTCTAGCAGCATAGCTAAACTGTATTGTGCTTCACCATTATCTTGTTGTGCCGCTTGCTCTAGCCAATACAAGCCTTGTTTTGGATTGTAAACGGGCGTACCCTCACGTAGTAATAGCACACTGAGATTAAATTGTGATTCTAAATGCCCTTGTTTGGCAGCTTTTTCATAAAAATCGACGGCTTTGAAGTAATCACGCTCGACTTCATCAATCCCATATTCATAATAAAACCCTAGTTGATAGAGTGCCTTTGAATACTGTTGTGCGGCGGCTAGTTTTAGCCATTTTAGACCAGTCGAAAAATCGGCTTGAGTATTTTGTCCTTCGATCAAGCGAATTGCGGTTTCAAATTGTTCGGCTGGATTGTATAGTGAACCGAGTTCAGGTGTTTCTTTGGCTTTAACCGAGTGCATCGTTAAAGCACTCAAGCAAGCAAAGCCCAAGGTAAAAAAAAGTTTCTGAGGTTTTTTATTGTACATGGTTAAGCCCTAAGTTGAGGATCTGAGGATCTGAGTATCTGTTGCTTAGCATATTTAAGTAGCTGAAAACTGAAGTAAATACCCCTTCAAACTGATTTCATATAAAGCATATCATAAGTCTATTCGATAAATGTACAAAATCTGGTGAATAACCATTAAGTCAGTGTTAAGTTTTGTAAGAAGGAGCTAGACTAGCTTGAAGGAACAAATAATTGATTTAAAAGGTGAAATGTCTCTCTTGACCGTGTTGGTTCTCCACACCACACAGATTCAGGCTATTAGTAGAGCCTTAGAGGAAAAAAAACAGCAAGCCAGCCAGTTTTTAGCAAAAAGCCCAGTTATCATTGATTGCCAACTACTGGGTGAGCAGGGGCTTGAGCTGGAGTTTGCTGAGCTTAAAATGCTGATTAGTCAAGTGGGATTTGTACCGGTTGGTTTACGTAATTTGTGGGAAGCAGCGGAAGCTCTGGCCATTGACGCAGGTTGGGCTTTATTGCGCCCGAGTAAACAGCAAACAATACCTAATGCCCCCCCTGTGACCGAAATAAATTTAGAGCAAGAACCTGCTGAGGCTGTGCAGCGACTCTTAGTATTAGATCGCCCTGTACGTTCAGGCCAACAGATCTATTGTCCTTATGGTGATATTGTAGTGCTGCAGCAAACTAGCGCAGGTTCAGAGTTGCTTGCAGGTGGATCGGTGCATGTGTATGGCGCTTTACGTGGGCGTGTCTTAGCCGGTGTGCAAGGTGATACTCAAGCTCGAATTTTCTGCGAACGCTTAGAAGCAGAATTGATTGCGATTGCAGGGCGCTACCGTTTATTAGATGACATTGAATCGAATCTAAAGGGTCAGTCAGTGATGATCTATTTAGAGCAGGAAAAACTGAAAATTGTCCCGATTTAATTGGCAGAGCTTCGGTTTAGCTTTATAGTCCGGCTGTACCAAATGGCTTGGTCAATCAAGGAGTAAGAAATTGAGCAGGATTGTTGTCGTAACTTCTGGCAAAGGGGGCGTTGGTAAAACCACGACTAGCGCTGCATTCGCAACTGGACTTGCATTAAAGGGTTACAAAACAGCGGTAATCGATTTCGACGTAGGCTTACGTAATCTTGATTTAATTATGGGTTGTGAACGCCGCGTGGTTTATGATTTTATCAATGTGATTAGTGGTGAAGCTAATATCAAACAAGCTCTGATCAAAGATAAACGCAGTGATAATCTTTTCATTCTACCTGCCTCCCAAACCCGTGATAAAGATGCCCTCACGCAAGAAGGCGTAGAGCAGGTTTTGAAAGATCTAGCGGACGATGGCTTTGATTTTATTATCTGCGACTCGCCAGCTGGGATTGAGCGTGGTGCCGCTTTAGCCATGCATTTTGCAGATGATGCCATTATTGTGACTAATCCTGAAGTTTCTTCCGTGCGTGATTCGGATCGAATTTTAGGTCTATTACAAAGCCGTACTCGTAAAGCAGAGCGAGGCGAAAGTATTCGTGAGCATTTGCTGATTACTCGTTATTCGCCGACTCGGGTTGCGAATGGCGATATGTTGGCGATGGAGGATATTTTAGAAATTCTAGCAGTGCCTTTGATTGGTGTCATTCCAGAGTCTGGTTCGGTATTACAAGCTTCAAATAGTGGTGTGCCGGTTATTTTGGATAAAGAAAGCACAGCAGGCCAAGCGTATGATGATTTCGTAAGACGTTTTTTAGGCGAAACTGTGCCACATCGTTTCCTCGAAGTTGAGAAAAAAGGACTTTTCAAACGACTATTCGGAGGTTAACTTTTCATGGGTATCTTAGATTATTTCCGCACCCCCAAACCTAAAACCGCTCAAGTGGCCAAAGAGCGTTTGCAGATTTTAATTGCACATGAGCGTATTGATCGCAATGGCCCCGATTTTTTGCCACAACTGCGCAATGATATTATGAATGTGATTCGTAAATATGTGCAGATTGATGAAAAAGATGTAAATGTTCAACTCGAAAGAGTGAATGATTACGAAGTACTTGAATTAAATATTACATTACCCGATCGCACCGCCTATTAGGTGCGATCTTCGATTTCTTAGGTGAATGCCACGTGTCTAGCTAGTTCTTAGCTTGTTCACTTTGAATAAAGTCAATCACGTCTTGAGCAATGATTGCACCGGATTCCACACCTTTTAGTTCACCTTTAGGATTGTAAATAATTAATGCAGGCGTACCGACGAGTGCTTGTTCGCCCTGCTCAATAAGAAAGTTATCCAGTTCGAGAGTGCTGCTCATTAAGGTAGGAAAGTTAATTTGATGTTTTTTAATAAAACCTTGCGCTATTTTGCGCCCTAGCACTTGCCCACTATCAGCGTCTAGCGAAATTCCGTATAAACTGGCTTGAGGATAGCGTGCCTTAAAATCTTTCATATAGAACACACCATCAGGGCAATACGGGCAATCAGACGACCACACTTCAAACACCGTCCATTTACCCTTGCCAATATAATCTGAAAGCTGAACGGTTTTGCCTTGTAGATCGGTGAAGGCCTGTGCACTACTTAAGCTCAGTAAGCTTATTAAACTCACTGCTGCACTCAGCCTCACTAAAGCCTTAAACAGAGTTGTCGTCATACTCAAGATTTCTGCTCTTTCTTAATAAAAGCGACTAGCTCATCAGCGGTGACAGGGCCAGGCTGTACAGCAATCAATTTACCTTGAGGGTTAAAGACTAACATTGTTGGTGTGCCATAGAGGTCTTCACCAGCTGCTTTATTCAAATAGGCATTGATTTCACTTGAATCACTGAGCAGGTTTGGGAAATTTAAACTGTATTGCTTCACAAACGCTTGGGCTTGAGCTTTGCCTTCTTGACCATCAATAGAAATCCCATACACAGTCGCTTCAGGGAAGC
>JBJOOT010000155.1:0-8675 GCA_046051185.1 Pseudomonadota bacterium
GACTTTTTGGACGGGTTTTCCGTATTGTTTTAATTGTTGGCCTCGTTTTAGGTGTATTAGCGCTGGTGGTTTATTCCATGCAGCTTGACGAGATTGTGCGTAAACAGTTTGAAGGCCGCCGTTGGGCTTTGCCAGCACGGGTTTTTGCACGTCCTTTAGAATTATTTAATGGTCAGCAGTTGTATGCCGATCATTTAGAACAAGAGTTGAAATTGCTCAATTATGCGGAGATTGATAAAACTCCAACTGAAACTGGGCAATATTTCCGTAAAGGCGATAATTTTGAAATCGTCACACGCGGCTTCCAGTTTGCAGAAGATATGGAGCCAGCCCGTAGTATTAAGGTGAGCCTCGCACGTGGCAAGGTCAAGTCACTGGCGCTTGCGAATGGTCAAGAGCCTTTACCTCTAATGCGTGTTGAACCTGTACTGATTGGGAATTTCTATCCGAGTCAAAACGAAGATCGGGTCTTGGTGCGCATTAAAGATGTCTCTCCCTTATTAATTAATGGCTTATTGGCAGTAGAGGATAAAAAGTTCTACGAACACCAAGGTGTGAATCCAATGGCGATTGCACGGGCGATGGTGACTAATCTTAAAGCCGGACAAACGGTACAAGGCGGGAGTACCATCACTCAGCAATTGGTGAAAAACTTTTATTTGACCAATGAGCGTAGTTGGGAGCGCAAACTTAAAGAAGCTTTAATGGCTTTGTTGCTCGAATTACATTACACCAAGCAAGAAATTCTTGAAGCATACTTAAATGAAATTTATTTAGGGCAGGATGGTGATCGTGCAATTCACGGCTTTGGTTTGGCAGCGCAATTTTATTTTAATCGCCCGATCCGTGAGCTTAAGTCGGATCAAATTGCTTTATTAGTCGGTTTAGCCAAAGGGGCTGCTTTCTATAATCCACGGCGTTTTCCAGAGCGTGCTTTAGAACGGCGTAATTTAGTTCTAACGGTCATGGAACAAGAAGGGGTGCTGACTTCAGCAGAGGCTAATGAAGCCCGTAGTCGTCCTTTAGGTGTGAGTGAACATCGACCTTCAGGGGCTAGCCCGTTTCCTGCTTATTTAGACCTCGTTCGCTTACAATTACAACGCGATTATCGTGAAGAAGATTTACGCTCCGAGGGGTTATTGATCTTTACATCAATGGATCCGATTGTTCAGCTGACGGCGGAGCAAATTGTCATTAAGCGTGTGCAACAGCTAGAGCGGGCGAATCGCATTCCTAAAAATAAATTAAGCGGTGCGATGGTGATTAGCACTGTACAAGGCGGGGAAGTGGTTGCCTTAGTAGGCGGCTTAGATGTGCGTTATCCCGGTTATAATCATGCGCTCATTGCCCAACGACAGATTGGTTCTCTGGTCAAGCCGGCGATTTATTTAGCAGCGTTTGATGCAAAAGGTAAATACGGTTCGCTAGGGGATCGAGTCAGTGATGCAGCGGTGACTGTGAAAATTGGCCGCAATAAATATTGGCAACCAGGGAACTATGATCAGCGCTTTACTGGAAGTATGACTATTCTGCAAGCCTTAATCATGTCCCGTAATACGCCTGCCGTGCGAGTCGGGGTTGAAGTCGGCTTAGATAAAGTGATTAAAACCCTGGGTGATTTAGGCATTAAAAAAGAAATTCCGGCTTATCCGGCTATTTTATTGGGAGCTTTGGAGTTAACGCCCTTTGATGTGCAGCAAATGTATCAAACCTTGGCTGCGAATGGCTCTTACTCCCCGTTAAAGTCGATTCGTAGTGTGATGAATGTGTCGAATGGCAAAACCCTGACACGTTATCCGCTAACCGTACAACAAGTTGCCCGCCCAGAATCGGTAGAAATGCTGAATTTTGGCCTGCATCAAGTTACAACTAATGGGACAGCGAAAGCGTTGCAAGGGGTCTTGCCAAGTTGGAAAGCAGTAGCCGGAAAAACAGGTACGACCAATGATAAGAAAGACAGTTGGTTTGCAGGGTTCTCCGGTCAGCATGTGATGACTGTTTGGGTGGGGCGTGATGACAGTAAGCCGACCAATATGACAGGCGGAACTGGTGCTTTAAAAGTATGGGCTGATATGATGAAAGTGATGCCGTCTCAGCCACTTAAAATCGGTCAATCTTCACGTTTAGTCTGGGTAGAAGTGGATGCCAACACCGGCTTATTATTTAATCCAGCTTGTGGTAAATCGATAAAAATGCCCTTTATTCGAGGGATGCAGCCGCAAAAACTTAGTTATTGTGCAGAGCCACAGCTAGAAGCGCCTGTTTCTGAAACGGGTATCCCCGCTCCAGCTCCCGCCGCTGCACAAGCTCGACCTGCGACTCCAGCACCCCAAGCAGCGCCACGACCAGCAACACCACGCCCTGCTGCTCCGCGCCCAGCCCCTGCTCCAGCACCCGCGAACGGTACTTGGGTGGATGATCTTATGAACAAACCCGGAAACTGATGAACATGCCCATTGCTCATAAAAAAACGCTACTCGCGTATGCACCTTTCGCTTTAGTGGTTGCTAGTTTAAGTGCTTGTGCGCCTGCGTATGTGCCAGAGCCAGTGTATTCAGCACCTATGCCACAAGCCATGCCTTTAGAGCCTAGACCGTTACCGGTTCCTCCTGCGATTCAAGTACAAGCACCTCCTGTTCAGCAACCGCGTCGTTTTGATCCGCCACCGACCGTTACACCGATTGAAGCTCGCCCTAAAATTGTGGCAGAGCCTTTACCGGAGTCGCGTCCTAAAAAATCCAGCGTTCCATCGGTCACGTATATTCCAGAAAAATCAGTATCACCCAGTCGTCAAATTCAAGCCTCACCGGTGAATAAACCTGCTGAACTACCTTTTTGGGATCAAAGCAAGGTACAAGTCGAAGTCTTGGATTTACCAACCGAGAAAACCACTCCGCCCAATACAAGCAGTAGCAATACTCTCGTACCTCCTCAAACTGGCACCAGTACGACTCAGCTTAGCGCTAATCAAACCGAGTCAGCGACGAGTACAGCTCAAGCGGCTAGCAGTTCTTCACCGGTTGTCGCTGTTTTATTAAAGCAAGCGAATAATGAATTGAGTGTGGGGAAGCCAGATCGGGCAGCCACGACTTTAGAGCGAGCCTTACGGATTGCGCCGAATGATGCGAATTTATGGATACGTTTAGCTGAAGTGAATGAGCAAATGGGGAATAAATCACAAGCAGCCTCGATGGCAAGAAAAGCATTGGATTTAGCACCGGATGATACGGCCGTTCGCTTACGTGCGCAGCGCTTGGCTAATTAATTAGAATGAGGGCGGATTGTGAAGCAAGTTGATGAGCAGTCCGCTTTAGCATGGCTTGAAGAAGGTGGGGCTTTATCCACTAGTTTAACGGGTTTTCAACCACGTCCCCAACAGCAAGCGATGGCTAAGGCAATTGCTGAATTATTAGCGGGTGAAGGGGTGTTAGTGGTTGAGGCAGGTACTGGGGTGGGTAAAACCTTTGCTTATTTGATTCCCACTTTAGCTTCCGGTGAGCGTGTTATTCTTTCCACAGGCAGTAAAACCCTGCAAGATCAATTGTTTTTTAAAGATTTACCCGTCGTGCGTGACGCTTTAAAGCTGCCGATTAATGCGGCTTTGTTAAAAGGACGAGCTAATTATTTATGCTTAAGTCGTTTAGACTTAAGTTTAGAAGAGGGGCGTTTTACTGATCGGCGGGAAATTGGCTGGTTGCGTCGCTTAGAAAGCTGGAGTCGACTGACAGAAACGGGCGATATTGCAGAAATGACCGCTATTCCACACGATGCGGAGGTTTGGCCTAAAGTGACATCCACACTGGAAAATTGTGCGGGTGTCGAGTGTGAATACTATAGCGATTGTTTTGTAGTCAAAGCTCGTCGCAAAGCGCAAGAAGCGGATGTCGTGGTGGTGAATCATCATTTGTTTTTTGCAGATCTAGCCTTGAAAGAAGAGGGCTTTGGCGAGTTATTGCCCGCAGCTGAAGTGGTGGTCTTAGATGAGGCACACCAGTTGCCTGAAATTGCCTCCACTTTTTTTAGTGAGACGGTGAGTAGCCGCCAACTACAAGATTGGTCACGAGATACTTTAGCCGAGTTTTTGGTGAATGCTAAAGATATGCCACAGCTACGGGATCAATTAGCCAGCTTTGATAAAGCCGTTTTAGACTTACGCTTAGTGATGGATGCACCGGGGCAGCGTTCTTCATGGCTGATGATGCGGGATCGTCCTGGTATTATTGAACATACCCATACTCTTCTAAGCACCATGCAAGCGCTAGAGGTAAGTTTGCTAGAGATGGTCGAGCGTAGTAAGGGTTTAGAATTATGCCATGCACGTTTAGTCGAATTACGTGAGCGTCTAGCCCGCATGCAAGCCCCCCAGACCGATGTGATTCAATGGTTTGAGACCTTTACCCGTAGCTTTACCCTCACTGCAACCCCTTTAGATGTTGCCGCTCCTTTGCAGCGTTGTATGGAGGCTTTGCCTTGTCGTTGGGTAATGACTTCTGCCACTCTAGCGGTGGGCGATTCCTTTGAGCATTTCACTAAGCGCTTAGGCATCGACCACGCCACGACTTTAAAACTCGATAGCCCCTTTGATTATTGGCATCACGCATTAATGTATTTACCAAGCGGCTTGCCCGAACCACAGCAAGCGGATTTTGTAGAAAAAATGGTAGCAGCGGCGATTCCGGTGATTAAGGCTTGTGGTGGTCGTACTTTTATGCTTTTTACCAGTTATCGAGCCATGAATGAGGCTGCTGAATGGTTAGAGGGCGAATTTGACTATCCTCTGTTGATTCAAGGTGAATCCCCCCAACGTGAAATGATTGCTAAATTCCGTGAGCTGGGGAATGCAGTCTTATTGGGGACTGCAAGCTTTTGGGAGGGGGTGGATGTGCGGGGTGAGGCTTTGAGTTGTGTGATTATTGATAAGCTCCCCTTTGCAGCCCCGAATGATCCAGTCTTAGAAGCACGTTTAGAAACCTTACGCCGTGAGGGGGGCAATCCCTTTGCAGATTACCAATTGCCCCAAGCAGTGATTACCTTAAAGCAAGGGGTCGGGCGCTTGATTCGTGATCAAGATGATCGTGGCCTCTTGATGATTTGTGATGCCCGCTTGCGGACTCGTCGTTATGGTTCAGTCTTTTTAGAGAGCTTACCACGGATGCCCCGCACGCAAAAACTGGAAGTTGTTGAACGCTTTTTCTCAGAACGCCCCTTAAAATTACCACCTACTCCTAATTCGAACGAAACTCATGCCCCTCTTAGCTCTTGATACCTCAAGTGATGCTTGCTCAGCCGCAGTACTCACTTCGGCTGCTTGTTTTACTGAATTTGAAATGACACCCCGCGCCCATACTCAATTAATCTTACCGATGGTGGAGTCGGTATTAAAGCAAGCGAACTTAAGCCTTGCTGATTTGGATGCGATTGCTTTTGGGCGAGGTCCAGGGGCATTTACAGGTGTACGGATTGCCACGGGAGTCGCTCAAGGTTTAGCTTTAGCAGCGAATAAGTTAGTTTTACCCGTTTCAACGTTAGCGACTCTGGCACAACAAGCTTATCAGCAATTACAAGCGCAAAAAGTTTTGGTGGCTCTAGATGCACGGATGGGGGAGGTGTATTGGGGCAAGTATAGAGTAGTGGCAGGTCAGCTACTGTTAGAAGGGGAGGAACAAGTCTTAACTCCTAGTGCTATTGACTTGCCTAAAGATTCAGGTTGGATTGCAGTCGGTAGTGGTTGGTCAGCGTATCCTGAATTGGCAGAGCGAGCGCAACGCTTAGTGAGCGCAACTTATGCGGATTGGTTACCTGCTGCGGAGTTTATGGCGTCCTTAGCTTGGCAGGATTATCAAGCCGGTCGAGCCTTACCGGCCGAACAAGCGCAGCCGATTTATTTAAGAAATAAAATTGCTCAAACCACTCAAGAGCGACTGGCACTGAAAACCAACTAAGTCACTACTGCTTTTGGGGGATCACATACGCTACCATGAGTTGCAAAGAGCGCTCGTTGCGGTATTCATTGACACTCAATTTATAAATTAATTGTACTCGCTCACCCTCAGCGGGCCATTGACGTAAATCGGCAAAAAAATGCACTGCTGTGATAGCTGACACAGCGGATACTCGATTGGTTTCTGTATAAATTGGGATTAGGGTGGCGCGGATGTGTAGATCTTTGAGAATTTGCAGCCGTTTAATCTCAAACTCACCTTCGAACTGTGGCTCAGGAAACCATTGCCCCCAAGGAGCTAAAGCATGTAATTGTTCTGCTGTGGCTAAGTTCAGCTCTTGTGGACTAAGGCTACCATCGGTGTAAATCGTTTCGCGGAAAGTATCGGGTTTAATTTGGCGATTAATTGCCGCAATCATACTGGTTTGGAATTGTTTGAAGTGCTCAGATGGTAAGGTTAAGCCCGCCGCCATTGCATGTCCTCCAAACCGTTGGATCATACCCGGATGCTGTGTAGCGACCTCATCAATTAAATCCCGTAAATGCAAACCTTCAATACAACGCCCCGAACCTTTCAGTAAGCCATCTTCTGAATTTGCAAACACAATGACCGGACGGTGGTAACGATCTTTAATGCGTGAAGCTAAAATTCCAACCACCCCTTCATGCCAATCCGCCTGATACAGACACATCATGGGCGGGAGATTGCTTTGACGCTCAAAACCAAGAGACTGCATAATGCGCTCGGCATCTTCTTTCATCTCGGCTTCAATTTGGCGGCGATCCTGATTGAGACTATCTAATTGGAGCGCTAAGCGAGTGGCTTCTTTAGGGTCATCAGTTAATAAGCAGCGAATCCCAACGGCCATATCTGCCAAACGTCCTGCTGCATTTAAGCGTGGGCCACAGGCAAACCCAAAGTCACTACTCACTACGCGCTTGGGATCTTTCTTGGCGATGGTGAGTAGTGCTTGAATCCCCACATGAGCTGCCCCTGAACGAATCCGTCGTAAACCTTGTTCGACGAGAATGCGGTTATTCGCATCCAGTGGTACAACATCTGCGACCGTACCTAAAGCCACTAAATCCAATAAACTGACTAAATTAGGTTCTGCTAAGTTTTGTTTAGCAAAATAAGCTTGAGCCAGTAGCTCTTGTTTTAAAGCAAGCATGACATAGAAAGCAACTCCAACTCCGGCTAAGGCTTTGGAGGGAAACTCATCATGGGGTTGATTAGGATTGACCATTACATCACTAGCGGGGAGTTGTTGCCCAGGAAGATGGTGATCGGTGATGAGGGTTTTAATACCTAAAGCATGGGCGGCTTCAACGCCTTCAATACTGGAGACACCATTATCGACGGTCATGATTAGCCAAGGTTGATAGGCTTGGGCGAGTTCTACAATTGCAGGTGTTAAACCATAGCCATATTTAAAGCGATCTGGTACTAAAAAATCGACCGCTTGATGCCCGCATAATTTTAAGGCTCGTATACACAAAGCCGTTGCGGTGGCTCCATCCGCATCATAATCTCCCACAATCAGAATATTTTGTTGTTGAAGAATTGCGCTAGCAAGTAATTGTGCAGCGGCTTTAACATTTTTTAAGCTTGATACCGGATGCAATTGCTTTAATACAAAGTTTAATTCGTCGCTATGATTAATGCCGCGTGCTGCCAAAATCCGCTTAATAAGTGGCGAATAGTGACTAGCGGCATCATGTAAAATAGCACCCGTATAAGGACGGGGTTGAATCTGTTTGGCTATGAAAGAAGACATAGTGGGTCTGAGTTAGGACGGCCGTCTAAGTCTAACATGCGATGACTCGCAGGTCTTGGCCTGATTCATGAGCCTGTATTCTCTAGCAATAAGGGCTGGAATTCTGCTGTTTGTCTGATGAATCTGAGAGATAATCTACGCCTTGCTAATCATTAGAGGTTTGCTATGCCAAATACCCGCCAAGCGTTAGATGGAAAAGCCATGGGCATTATGATCTTGCTGTGTATGCTTTGGGGCGTTCAGCAATCGCATTTAAAGGCCGTGATGGATGAGATTAGCCCTATGCTATTGATTGCTTTGCGCTCGGGTATTAGTGCGATTTTAGTAACCTTATTAATGTATTATCGGCAAGAGCGGATGCATCTTGCACAAAATTGGAAGCCAGGCTTGATAGTCGGCTTATTATTTGCACTTGAGTTTGTATTTGTGGCCGAAGGAGTGCGCTACACGGCGGCCTCACATATGATCGTCTTGGTTTATACTGCTCCGATTTTTGTGGCTTTAGGGATGCATTGGCTATTTCCAGCCGAGCGTTTGAGTGTTGTGCAGTGGATTGGTGTGCTCTTAGCCTTTGTGGGGATTGGGGTCACGTTCTTAGGGCATGATAGCCCAAGTACTGGAAGTAATACGTTGTGGGGGGATTTTCTAGGCTTATTAAGTGGCTTGGCTTGGGGATTGACGACCTTAGTGGTGCGTGGTTCGAGCCTTGCCAATGCACCCGCGACCGAAACGCTACAATATCAACTGGTGGTTACTTTTGTATTGTTGTTGATAGTGGCCTTAGTCACTGAACAAGCCGAATTCAGATCGACACCCGTTGTATGGGCAAGCCTCGCGTTTCAGGGGATTTTAGTGTCCTTTGTTAGCTTTTTAATTTGGTTTGCACTCCTTCGCCGTTATATGGCCGCTCAACTAGGGATTTTTTCGTTTTTAACGCCTTTATTTGGGGTTTTATT
>JBJOOT010000156.1:0-8673 GCA_046051185.1 Pseudomonadota bacterium
TTTCATCATCCTTATCTGCGCCTCGAGCAATCAGCCTAATTTGCCCTTGAATTATGCTTCGAGCATTTTTAATAGATTCATGCTTTGCTATTTCTTCTAATGATTGTTTTGGAGGTACGTACTTAAATGGTTTAGGTGTACCACTATCTCTACAATGGTTTCCATAGCTATGTAGATAATACCCTATAGGAGAGGAATATTGTGCTTTATCTTTTTTACGTGACCATGAGTCATTATAGGCACGAATCATGCGCGGGTAGAACCTATAAAGTGAATCACCATAGGTCATATCTTCTTCAAAAGTTTTACCTAACCTACTAGTGACTTTTAGGCATTCTTCATTGAGCCAATTACATACATCTAGCTCAGAATGAGTAATTTTTTTTGAGCGTAATATGATCTCTTCATGCAAAACAGTATTGATTAACAGCATCGTACTCAAACGTTGTTGGCCATCAATGATAGTCATCACTTTTGAGGGGACATCACCTTTTACAATAGGTGCAACCGTCACAAGCTCTGTATCATGTATCGCAATAATTGTACCTATAAAAGTGATAGCGTCTTTTTGTGAAATAAGAGTTGAAAATCCATGGGTACAATCTTCAATAAGCCTAGTGATTTGCTCTTTACTCCAAGAGTAAGGTCTTTGATAAGCTGGAACATATAGCCCTTGCCCATTCTCACATAGATACTCCCAAATACTTTTAGGTTGCGCACTAAAAACATCTCTGATTTCCACAAAACACTCCTAACCCAATACAAATTTTACAAACTACAGATAATACAAGCCTGATCCTCTGGGTCGTCATCACTCTGATCTTTTATTGAATCCTGCCACTTAACTGGATAAATAACATTAGCTTTGCAAGCTGCTTTTTCCTTTTCTCTCTTTTCCGCATGAGCAACCACCTCTTCTAATGTTTTTCCTTGTACCCATGTATAGCCTTGACCCGCCTCTTTTTCAATTTGCACAGCTTTCGCGAATAAATCAGGGTGTTCACGCTTTAATCCAAGCCACTCATCTTGGCGTTGGAAAAAGCAAAAATAGCATCCTGAGCGACTACGCCAACGATAATATTCAGGAATGCCTACCGTATCTTCTAGTATTTTGAAAATATCTGCTCTTACTAAACCATCATCAATGAAAGGAAAAACCACTTGAATATTATCTTTTTGACTAACATAACCCTCTCGATTTTCATCTGCTCGAATGCCTATATAGGTAATAACCGGATCATTACCTACAAATGCTTCAAATGGTTTTATTTTCATCATAAGGGTACACCATCGTTGTCGAGGTGAGGGTAAGTAGTTATTATGAATTTTGAGCCAATGATGGAAATCTCTCTCTGAACTGAGGCGTTTAATTTCTTTGCCTAGATATGCTTCTAAATTATATAAAAAGGTTTGTACCTCATCTAGCTCAACACCAGTATCTGTGAAGAAATACTCAACTTTAGAGTGAATCTCAGGATAGTTATCACGTAAGTAAATTGCAAGAGCCGCACTGTCTTTACCGCCAGATAACCCTAAAACATGCCGTGAGTTTTCAAGTTTTGAAGCCTCTTTTAGGCTTAAATGCTGAGTCATGTTTTCACCCTTTTCAGTTGAGGTTGGGAAGTACTACTAGCCTTTTGTGTGGTTTGATAATCATATAGAAAATCGTCTAGCAATTCAGCTAATGCTGCGAGTTGTAATTCTTTATCAAAGGCTTGTAATTCAGTTTGCAGTCGTTTCTTTAACTCATTTGTCGCCTCTTTCTGCGTCTTGCTTATAACAACAGGTTGTTGCCTCTCAGGCGCTCCCCTTTTTATCGATTTAACCAAAATGACATCAAATTCATCATCCTGTTGCCTCTTTTGATCGTGGATTCTTAATGCCTCAAGGTCAAGCATACGCCGAAAATATTCACTCAAACGCCCCTCCACTTGAGATTTATCACTATCAAGCCACTTTTCTGGTAGCTTTTTACCAAGGAACATCAAAATATTAATAAACCAATCTTGATCTGTTTTATCCCTATTCGTTAAGCGATTAATAAATGCTTTTAACCCATCAGTATCCACTGTGTATATTTCAAGCCCAACATAACGCCCTGTTGCGTGGCGCATCTCAGAAATGGTTGCATCCGATTTTAAATGTAGTGCTTGTGCCAAAAGTTTTTGCTGATTATCCAGCATCTTGGAGTAAGCATGTTTCAAAGCAGTTAATGTACTTTTAAATTTCTCAACATAGCCATTGAGTTTTACTTGTTCAGTTGGTCTTATATCAAAGCCCAATGCTTGAGGAATCCCTTCAAACAGTAATTGTTCGGGTGATTTAGATAAGTGGAATGCATTACGGAATGCCTTGGCGTGTTCAGGCAGATCACTAGTCTTTTGTGTGTATTCATTCAAACTAGCCACAAATGTTGCCAATGGCCTGATAGCTTGAATCACTGTGCGAGCTTTGCCATCTGTGAATAAAGCAGTCATATATTCTTTGAATATTGTGGCGCGGAGCCCTTCAATTCTAAATAGTTGTACTTTAAACAACTCAGGAGTTTTAACAAATCGCTCTAATATATCCTTGCTTAGTGCAGGAAGGTATTGACCATCTTCGTATAAAGCTAACTCGTCTTGGTGTACAAAGTAAACCGCTAAGTACAATACTGGTAATATGCCATTTTTCAAACCAAACGGTATTGAAGTTAAGACACTATCCAAATCACTAAAAGAACGAGCCTTTTGATCAGTTGAGTTTAGAAATCTTTCAATCTCCTGCCAAGTTGCCAGTAAAGAATGGCTGTCGTATGGTGGGAAAAAGCCCCATTTACCTGAGTTATCCTGCCGATGAATGCCGGATTCACGCAATAGCGCAAGGTACATGGCTTTTTCTGGTGGAAATTTTTCAATACCTAAAGCTTCTTCATCTGGATGCAACAGCATCATTTCAAGCAATTTGTTGCGCCCTGCGGCGGCCTGGCTAGATGGTTTGTCGCGGTTGATCAGTTCATTTTTGATCGTTGGCATTCTGTAATACAAGCTACCTAATATGTCAGATAGTTTGTTTTGAAACGCCCGTTTACCATCAATCTGAACAGGTTTACCTTGCCGATACCATTGACTACGTTGAGGCTGCTCTAACAGTAGGTGAACTTGAGTTTCTTCCGCCTGTAGTGCCGCTTGGTAGTAATCTCTGAACTCTCGTTGTGCGACTGGATCAGAATGTAGCTCTTGGGATTTGTTTTGCACGGCTTCTAATGCTAAAACATCGGCGACTGCATCGCGTAGTGCTGCTGCATGGGGATATTTCACCAATACATCGAGCGGCGAGGCATAAGCAACGACTTGCTTAATAAAGGTTTCATCGTCCTGCTGATCTTCAGCGAGATAGAAAACAATACGTGGAACACCCACACTTTCGCTAATTTGATTCACTGAACTAGCATCAGTAAACGCGGTCATGAAATAGTGCATTGCTCCTTTTTGAATAGAGAATTTGCGTGCAACAATCGGCATTCCACCATGTTGCCTACTAAGGCGTTCTGCGAGGCTGAATACACCCAATTTACCGCGTTCTTCCTGCAAACGAAGTTCTAAATCAAAGTCGCTACCTTGCCATACACGGTACTCGTTGTTGTACTTGCGTAATTGCAGCACAGCACGTTTCTGCAAAACCTCCAATGCATTTGCGACAGCATTAGAGTCATGTAAACAATAACTGAGGATTTCCTTAGAGGCTTTTAAACCTGCTTGTGCCCCGATCAGATTCAATAAACCCACGGTTTTCAGAACTCTCACAGCATCAGCGTTGTCATCGCCCAAACGCTCTAATGCGGTGACAACCTCTGTCCAACGACGATGTGTAAGATGGTCAACAACCGCAGCAGGTTGGTTACTGATAAAGTAGTCGTAAATTTCCCAAGGGTAAATCCAATCGCCGAGACGCTCTAATCGCTTGAGACTATCCTGAAATCCGAACGCCTCTGTGCTTCCCAAATAGTTGAATAAGGTACGCTCATTTTGAGCCACTTTTTGGCAAAGCAATGGCAGCAACAATGCACTGATAGGGTGTAAAGGGTAACATTGTTGGAACAATTGACTAGCAGAATGCCGATCTAAAGTGCTTGGCAAAGCTTTCCACTGATTCAGTAAAGCAGATAATTGTTCTGTTTCTTTCGCTACTGCTTTTGGAAGTTTTTTCGGTTGTTCAACCGCTTTACTGACAATTCGTAAAGTTTGTTCGGCGGACTCTAGGAAAGGAATAACTTCAAAACGCCCTTGAACTTTTGCCCATTCATTACGCTGAGTACGACCTAATCCACGCGCATATTGTTCAAACGATTGATGCAGCAACACGAACACTGAAAGAATCGCTCCATTCTCATGTCCTTTATATGCGTGTTCAGCTAGGGCTTGTAGAAGAAAAATATCATTAGTTTCAGGATGACGAACTTCGTACTCCAGAAACTTTCCTAGTTCATCAATAACAATTAATAATCCATCACCATTGGCTTTGGCAACGCTATCCTGTAATTCGCTAATAGCATCAATAAGTCGGCTAGTTGAAATCGTAACTTGCGATATAAGCTCTTCAAATTTTGTAATTACTTTAGGGAGTTGTCTACCTTCATAAGAGAAAAACACCCTTGCTCCACCAATAAGGGCTAGTGCTAAACGTCGACTTAATGGTTCGGGAGTACCTGTCAGAAAGATTTTGCAATACTCTTGAGGAGTATCACTACTATCATCAGCAGGTTTTAGAAATTTTCCAAAAATATCTTCGTCAAGAAACTCTAGTTTTTCTTGTGCTGCAAGTGTTGCTGCGTCACCCCTATTCCCTAACAAGTGAGATAAAAACAATGCAAATGAAGACTTTCCTGAACCATAGGGTCCCATCAGTGTCCATGCACGAGGCATATCTCCGACATTAGCAAAAGTATCGCCGACACGCGCTAACGTATCCAATGCACGAGTGGTTGGAATATAGGCATTAACAACCGCTAGTGAGTTGGCATCGCGCTCAAGGTTAATCGAGCGAGTGTAGTTTGTATTGACTTTTATTTGTCCGATTAAGCTCATGCTACTGCCCCAATAAAGTTCGATTGCTCGTAGTAACGACGCAGGTAAATCATAGGCTCAAGTTGAACATCACTTGTTTTGAAAAGCACTCTAACGCCTGCTGTTTCCTGAAACCTGAAAGGCATATCTTTTCTCTGCTCCAATTTTTCTAACTTATAGAGAAAAGCACTTTCAGTCAGACAAAACACAGCCCCGGGCGCTGGATAGTCATTTTTACCATACATCAAATCTTCGACAGCCAACGCTTTTTCTCCTGTCACATTGAATAGCGATGCAACTGCATAAGCAACCACTTCGATAGGCAAGTGCTCATGATCACCCACTTGTACCTTATACGTTTTGTTATCAGGCAATAAGGATAATAGTTTGATGGATGCAAACGGTGTATCTAAAAAATCGTCTGAAAACTGCTTGGCTTTCGGGCGAGCATCCGAATACATGCGCAAGGCGACAGCAACATCATTTTTAAGTGTATTTTTAGACAGTTTTGTATTGCTATTTTGCTTTAAAAAATCCATCAGAGAATCAATAGCTTGTTCTGATGTGAATTCTGGTTTGTGATAACGGTTGAACATCCAGTAGGCACAAGTTGCCTGTTCAGGATTACTTGCCATGTGCCAATGTAACAACCAAATGGTGGCTTCATCCTCAAGATAGGGATCAACACCTTCGTTCTCATCAAAGATAAAATTACCTAGTTTAGTTCGTTGGTAGCCTGTTTCTGTTTTTTCGATGATTTGGGTAGCTTGCGCCCAGTAACGAATAGCATTAACCATATTTTTACCAACGCCAAGTCTAACAGTCGCATCATCTGCATCAAATACTGCGGAATTGGTTACTACCTCTTGATAGGCTTTGGTTAGCCAACTGTAACGTAAGGGGAATGTTTCATGTCTGCCAAAAGACATTTTTTTAGGGTTAAATTTCATGATTTGTAACCTTTACACTAACGCTAGGAGATGCATGATGTGTGAATCCTAGAGTTAGTTGTTGTTTGCCCTTTAGGAAGTTTTCAACATGAGCAAGAAACCACGCCTTCATATTTGAATTTTCTTTTTCAAGTTGTTCATATAGCTCTTGTTTGGTTTCTGGATCAATTTCGATGACAATTCGACCACTTGTTCCCCTAGCCATGCTAACACCCTTTCTACATAACATTATATGATTTATGTAACATAACATACGAAGATAGAAAACACTGCAAATAAAGTTATTAAATTGGAGTTTTACCAATCTTACCTAAAACCAAGGATCAGAAATGTGATGCATCTCTGTAAATAAGTCCTACCAGAAACATTAGCATTCAAGGCTTTTTAGCGATAGAGTTCTTCTACACTCCTTCACCCAAGGCTTGCGCTTAAAGCACTCACTAAAAGCCTATTCTTGTTTAATTTTATAGGTAGATATTTCATGGCCTTTGCTAAATCGCCATTATTATTAGCTCCACTGGCTCTAGCCACTTACTTAGCTGGGCTACCCTTACAGGCCGCTGAGCAGCAACTCCATTTTAAAGAGGCTGATTTTGCACAAGCTCTTTACCAAGCCAAACAAGTACAGCTTGCGGCTGTACCCTTAGAGGCTAATCGCTCAGCGGAGCTTGAGTTAGAGCAGTTTCAAGTGTTTGCCCCAGATGCCAGTATTGTTGTTAAAAGCGCAACAGGCACACAAACCTTACCACTGCCGCAAACCAGCTATTTCAAGGGCAAGATCAGAGATCAAGAAAACTCAGCTGCGTTTGTAGCCACCGATGCCATTGGCAACACGCGCTCTATTATCCAAGCCGAGGGGCAAATTTATGTTAATAATAGCTCAGCGCAGTCAACACAATTCACCGCAAGGGCATTGAATCCTGCTCAAGATTTTAAACAAAAAAGCTTTGAATGCGGCATTGAAGGCGCTACACAGTTCAAACCACCGCTAGTAGAGGGAGTCAAAGCCAAACTCCGATCAGCGCTAGAGGCTGAAGCCAGCAATGATACCTATATCGCTGATTTAATTATTGAAACAGATTATGAGTTTTACAGCTTATTTAATAATACCAGCACCGCTGCACAATATGTTGCAGATTTAATTGCTTATGTATCCAGTTTGTATGCCGCAGAAATCAATACCAAGCTACGTCTTAAACAAGTGGTACTTTATACCAGCCCGAATGATCCGTGGACGGCTGAAGAAACTTCCAGTGCTTTGTATGAAATACAAGCTTATTATTTAGCAAATCATGCAGATACTAAACGCACGACCGTTCATTTCTTGAGTGGTAAAGACATGAATGGCGGGGTTGCTTATATGAATAGCATCTGTACCGCCCCTGCTTATGCAGGTCGTCAAGGTTCTTATGATTTTGGTGTCAGTGGCAGTATTAGTGGAAGTTTCACACCGAATAGCCCACTCATTGTTTGGGATGCCTATGTGGTGGCTCATGAATTAGGACATAATTTCGGTAGCTCGCATACGCATAGCTATGATATTGATCATGACTACAGCCTACCGATTGATTGTTGTTATGCGCAAAGCGGTCAAGGCGTTTCTCAAAACTACCCACCACGCATGAATTTACCCGGTCTAGGCAGCTTAACGGGCGGTACGAGTGCGACTCACCCCGGTACGATTATGAGCTATTGCCATTTAGTGAGTGGTGGCGCACAAAATGTATCTATGACTTTTGGCTTGAATCATCCTTATGGGGTTGAAGCTAGCCGTGTACCCAAAGAAATGCGCTCTACCGTTGAAGCCTATGCAGCCGCCTATCCACAATGTTTACCCGTGGATCAGCTCACGCCCACAATCCTAAGCTTCAAAACGGTCAGTAAATGGCATGAATCTTTTGTTGCTAATCAAGCGATTCCCTTAATTGGTGATTTTAATGGCGATCAGTTAGCGGATGTCGCCAGTTTTGCTCAGCAAAGTAGCCATAAAGTATTTGTTGCCTTATCGAATGGCAGTGCCTTAAGTAGTAAAACTCTATGGAAAACAAACTTTGCTCTAGACGGCGAGCAAGTAGCGGTTGGTGATTTTAACGGCGATGGAAAAGATGATTTAGCCAGTTTAACCCATAATCTTGCTCGGCAAATTTATATCTCCTTATCCAATGGTTCTAGTTTTGAGAACCCCAGTCTTTGGTATGGCCTAAAAACAGCTGAAGATGGCACTCAAGTGGTTGGTGATTTCGATGGAGATGGGAAAGCTGATGTGGCGACGCTACAAACTACCACGGGGGCAATATTTGTTAATTTATCGGCGGGGAATCGGTTTAGAGTACAACGGCGCTGGAGTAGTGATGCTGTTTTAGAGGCGAAGCAAATCATCGTTGGCGATTATAATGGAGATGGCAAAGACGATTTAGGCTTCACCACGACCGCTGGAGAATTCAAAGTAAGCTTGGCTGGAGCGCAGCAGTTTGCAACCGCTACCGTTTGGCATAGCACATTGGCCAGCAATAGTACTCAATTTGCGGCAGGCGATTTTAATGCGGATGGTAAAGATGACATTGCAAGCTATGTTCAGAATGCTGAAGGGGGCATCTATATTGCTCTTTCCGAAACCACTCATTTAGGCACAAATCAACGAGTACATGCTTGGTTTGAGCCTTATGACCAACTCTTAA
>JBJOOT010000157.1:0-8625 GCA_046051185.1 Pseudomonadota bacterium
AATACCGGCTGTAATTGTGATCAGTGCCCCACCAATCGTTAAAGTATCGACCGCTTCATTAAAAAACAAACTACCAAAAATAATCGCCCAGATAATCTGGCTGTATTGCATAGGTGCAACCACCGCCGCAGGTGCATTCCGATAACCGGTCAAAATAGACAGCTGACCTAGTAAAGCCAACACCCCTAGCAAAAACATTAAACATAAATCAGCTAAGGGCATCGGTTTATACACGAAATACAGTAAACAACCTGAGGTAATAATATTTAAAATCAAAGGGCTGAGAATTAAAGTGGCTGAAATTTCTTGGCGGCCAATTTTGCGAGAAATAATCGCAGCACCCGCCCCACAAAAGGCAGATAAAGCACCAAATAAATGCCCTAATTCTAAGCGTTGCGGGGTCGGTCTTAGCACCACTAATGCCCCAATCAGACCTAAGATAATCAAGACTGCTCGGATAAGTTGGATTTTCTCGCCTAAAAAAGGCACGGCTAATAAGGAAATCAGGACAGGGGTAGTAAACAGCAATACATAGACCTGAACTAAAGGCAGCATAGAAAAAGCCATGAAAGCAAAGCACAAAGCCCCCACCATTAAGGCCGCACGCAGAAAGACTAGCCAAGGGTGCACCGGACGTAACGATAAAGCCCGTGCATCCGCCAACCTCACTAAGGAAAACGGCAGATAGCTAAATAGCATGGCAAAGAAAATGATTTGAAATACCGAATAATCATTCAATACTTTAACGAGGGCATCATGCACAGAGAATACCGCATAGCCCAGTAAAGAAATCAGTAAACCACGCAAAACCGAAGAATTATTTGTCATAGTCATGATTAAAATCGTTTATTACCCAGAAGCGGCTCAGTCACAACACTGACTAGAGTCAAAAGAACAAAGCCCTCACAGAAAAATCTGTCAGGGCTTGGTTAGAGTCAATTTTTAATCTTGATAGTATAAAACCGAGTACAAGGCAAACACTAGTTTTATTAGTGTGCACATTTTTAGAGCTTCCGTAGCACTTAAGCCACTGCAAGGTTTTTGCTCTCGGCTACTTCTAATCACTTCTGTTATATTGTTAAATCAATCTCCTCTTAGAGAGATTGAGGTTTAATTTCAGTTTAATTTCCTATCTATCTCAGGCTAGAGCTTGAGAGCTATGCACTAAGTACTATGTAAATTTTAAATACTTGGAGTCACAGTTATGCCATTGAAAATTGCAGCCGCCAAAGAGCGTGCTGCGGGCGAACGTCGTGTCGCTATTGATCCGTCTATTATTACCAAGCTCAAACAATTAGGACTTGAAGTGCTGATTGAACAAGGGGCAGGTTCAGCGGCGCAGATTGAGGATAGCGCTTATCAAGGTGTAACCCTGATTGATTCAGCGCCAAACCTTTATCAACAAGCGGATATTGTGCTGAAAGTACAAGCCCCGACGCTTGAAGAAGTCGCGCAAATGAAAGAAGGCAGTATCCTCATTGGGGCGCTCAATCCCTATAATAATCTAGAGCTAATCAAGGCTTTACGGGATAAGAAAATCACCAGTTATGCAATGGAATTGATCCCTCGTATCTCACGGGCGCAATCAATGGATATTCTCTCTTCACAAGCAGCGGTGGCAGGTTATAAAGCAGCAATTATGGGAGCTGATTTATCCACACGTTTTTTCCCCATGCTCACCACCGCCGCCGGTACGATTCGCCCCGCTAAAGTGATTGTGATTGGTGCAGGGGTCGCGGGCTTACAAGCTATTGCCACTGCTCGCCGCTTAGGAGCGATGGTAGAAGCGTATGATGTGCGCTCTGCGACTAAAGAACAGGTGCAATCATTAGGTGCAAAATTCATTGAATTAGGGATTAGCGCAGAAGGTACAGGCGGCTATGCTCGTGAATTAACTGATGACGAAAAACGTAAGCAGCAAGAAGAGTTAGCCAAACATATTGCCAGTGCCGATGTGTTAATCACCACCGCTGCAGTTCCGGGTCGCCCTTCACCCAAGATTATTCCCGAATCCACCGTGGCTGGAATGAAAAAAGGAGTGGTCATTATTGATCTTGCAGCTGAAGGCGGCGGTAACTGTAGCTTAAGTAAGCCCGGTGAAACGATTGAGTACAAGGGTGTCGTGATTCATGCTCCTTTAAATGTCGCCAGCCAAGTCCCTGTGCATGCCAGTGAAATGTATGCTAAAAACCTACTTAACTTCCTAACATTAATGATTAAGAATGGCGAATACCATGCTGATTTTAATGATGAAATTATTGCGGGTGCTTGCTTAACGCGAGATGGCGTCGTGGTCAACGCAGCCTTAAGTAAATTAGTGGAAGGAGCTTAATAATGGATGGTTTTACCGCGCTTTATATCTTTATGCTCGCGGCTTTTACAGGCTACGAAGTTATCTCCAAAGTTCCGGTGATTTTGCATACCCCCTTGATGTCTGGCTCAAACTTTGTACACGGCATTGTATTAGTCGGGGCAATGGTGGCTTTAGGCCAAGCAGATACGGGTACAGAAATGTTCATCGGTTTTATTGCAGTCTTATTAGCGGCAGGCAATGCGGTCGGTGGTTATGTTGTGACTGAACGGATGCTCGGTATGTTTAAAACTAGCCAAAAAGGAGCAAGCAAAGCATGAATAGCTTGATCGTCAATCTTTCTTACTTCATCGCCGCTGTTTTATTTATCTATGGTCTAAAACAAATGGCTTCGCCCAATAATGCGCGTAGTGGCATTCAATGGGCTGGGGCTGGCATGGTGTTAGCAACAGTAATTACTTTTATTAACCCCGCCATTCACGGCAATTATATTCTGATGCTCCTTGGTATCGGCATCGGGGGGGGGCTAGCTTGGTACACTGGCAAACGAGTCGCCATGACGGATATGCCACAAATGATTGCTCTCTATAATGGTATGGGGGGGGGTGCAGCTGCTGCGATTGCAGCGGTGGAATTATTAAAGCGTCATGAATTACCGCTCAGTGTGCAATTACTTGCTGTATTAGGAGCTTTAATTGGTAGTGTGGCCTTTTCGGGTTCTTTAATTGCTTTTGCTAAGTTACAAGGTATTAAAGCCTTTAGTGGCGTGATTCGCTTTAAGAATCAACAAATGCTTAATGCGGCTTTGTTTGGCCTTACCGTTTTACTAGGCTTAGTGATTGCGTTCAGTGGTACTGAATATGGTTTATTCACGCTCTTTATCTTTTTCCTCTTAGCTTTGGTATTTGGCGTGATGATGACCTTACCGATTGGTGGGGCCGATATGCCCGTGGTCATTTCACTGTACAATGCTTTGACTGGCTTAGCAGTTGGTTTTGAAGGTTATGTTTTAGGTAATCCAGCCATGATGATTGCGGGTATTGTGGTTGGTTCAGCGGGTACTTTACTCACGCAGCTAATGGCTAAAGCTATGAATCGTCCACTTTCCAATGTACTGTTTAGCCAATTTGGCGGGGGTACAGGTGAAGCACAAGCCGTCACGGGGAGCATGAAAGCGATAGAAACTCCTGATGCTGCCATTATGATGGCCTTCGCTGAAAAAGTGATTATTATTCCGGGTTATGGTATGGCAGTGGCTCAAGCTCAGCATAAAATCCAAGAGCTGACCAAACTACTCACTGAACGGGGAGTAAAAGTTAAATTTGCTATCCACCCTGTCGCAGGTCGTATGCCCGGACATATGAATGTGCTGTTAGCTGAAGCGGGCGTGCCTTATGATTTAATCTATGACTTAGACGAAATCAACGAAGAATTCGCCACCGCCGATGTAGCCCTCGTAATCGGTGCCAATGATGTGGTGAACCCAGTAGCACGTACTGATCCTAATAGTCCAATTTATGGTATGCCGATCTTGAATGCGGATCATGCCAAAAATGTTATTGTCATCAAACGGGGGCAAGGCGCTGGCTTCTCAGGAGTCGAAAACCACCTATTCTTCGCTGACAATACTCGCATGCTATACGGTGATGGACAAAAAGTAGCGAGTGATTTAATCAACGCCGTTAAAGAGCTTTAACCACTTTAATGCTCTTTATCAAACACTTAAGATACTCCCCTCTGAACGGAGGGGAGGCTCAGAGTTCGATTGACTGAAAGCAGATCACTTTTCTTGGATGGTTCGCCCCTGAAATATACGGTTATTACCAACAACCCCGTAAAAATATTCCCATCAGGAGTAAAATCCCCAACCAAGCCATCAACTTTAAGATTAAACGATACAGCTGGCGTTTATGCTCAGTCTCCATATACCTAAGGATCTCTCATTGAAAAAGAACTATTTTCTATTATTTGCTGCCTTGTTTGGAATGTTTGCAGTGATTTTAGGCGCGTTTGCTGCACATGGTTTAGAAAAGCTGGTCGATGCTAAAATGTTACAACGCTTTCATACAGGGGTGGAGTATCAGTTTTATCATAGCCTAGCTCTAGGCTTGGTTGGCTTATTGGCTCAAGCTAAGGTAAATACTAAATATCGCTTAGCAGGGCTAGCTTTTATCATCGGCATATTCCTATTTTCGGGCAGCCTGTATGCTTATGTCCTCACGGGCTATACTGGGTTTGGGATGATTACCCCTATAGGTGGTTTGGCTTTTATCCTTGGTTGGGGTTTATTAGCTTGGAGCAGTTGGCAATCGGATCGCTAATTATCCGCAAAGAAACTTGAACCTAAGTTAAACTCAGTAACTCTAATAAAATAACTTGCTTAATCCCAGCTTAAGCAGTATTTGTAGCTAACAGCTGGTACTCAAGATTAGCTGCGCTAATCTGATAAACCTAGAAGTTGTGTTAATCAACTTTAATAATGAGGTTCGCTGTTAACCAAACCCCTTAATGAACTCCTGGATGCCAGTATCGAGCAGCCATGCAGAATCAGTTATTTAAGTTTTTTAATCGTAACCCGCAGGGACGCGATTTCGTGGTAGGTGATCTACATGGTCATTTTTCTGCCTTGGAACTCATGCTGGTACAAATCAATTTTAATCCCAAGCGCGATCGTGTCTTTGCGGTAGGCGATTTGATTGATCGAGGCCCTGAATCATGGCGGGTCGTTGAGTTTCTAAACTACCCGTGGTTTAACTCTGTCTTAGGCAATCATGAACAAATGCTGATTGATTCTGCCTCGAATCCTTCAGTTGCTAAAACTTGGTTAGGTTTTAATGGGGGGGCTTGGTGGCGCTCAATACCAGAAGCTTATCATCAACGCATTCGCAGTGTGATTAGCCGCCTCCCTATCGCGATAGAAATCAACACCTTAGCAGGGCGTATCGGTATTGTCCATGCAGATATACCCTATGGAATGAGTTGGCAGAACTTTGTACGTAGCCTCAGCGAAGATAAAGAAACCTGTGAACATGCCTTATGGTCGCGGCAACGTTTTCGTCAAGTCCAAATGATGGGACGGACGCAACCCATTGCAGGCATTGAAATGGTCATCTTTGGGCATACGCCGATTCAGCGCCCTCTCCAATATGGCAATATTTGTTATATTGATACTGGGGCGACTTATACGACAGAAAAGACTTTAGGCCATTTAACTTTGATGGAAATTCATCCCACACTTGAAATTCATCAATTTTGTATTAGAACAGAGAAAATGCTGGCCACAAATAAAAAGCGGGAACCCGCGAAGGTCAAGGTGCCCGCTTAAGGTTTTAGAGGCTGACAGCCAATCGTGGTGGGAACATAGTGGCAATTCGGCTCGCCATCGTGTCTTGACGACGTACAACCGTACGTACCTCAGGACGATTGATAAAGCTTGCTAAAGTCAAGCCATCTAAAAACTCATACAAACTCTTACTAAGATCAGTCCATAGTTGATGGGTTAGGCATTTTTCACCCGCATGACAATCTTCACTCCCCTTACAACGGGTCGCATCAATCGACTCATCCACCGCGACAATAATATCTGCGATGCTAATTTGGCTGGCTGGCTTACCTAAACGATAACCCCCTCCGGGGCCACGCACACCTTCCACTAATCCCGATTTGCGTAATTTTGCAAATAACTGCTCTAAGTAAGATAACGAGATCCCTTGGCAATTCGAAATATCCGCCAAAGTCACTGGTCCTTCATAATCATGAATAGCCAGATCCATCATGGCGGTTACTGCGTACCGTCCTTTTGTTGAAAGCTTCATTCCGCTTCTCCTACTTAATGTGGTACTAATTCCTTACTAATATACTCAAGATTATAAATTAACTGAGTAAACTCATCAAGAATATCGAACAAAATCTTTCTACAAAACTTGTATCATGATCAACGATCTTTTAGATAGTAGCCGATTAGTTGTCAAAAAGCTTATACACAAAGTTTACAAAAATTTAATCTTGCCCTTGAAAAACATAGCCTTGACGACGTAAATAACTGATCCATTTGAATAAAAAACGATTCATCCGCCATCGACAACTCAGCATATTATCAAAAGGCAAAGGCTGGTTGAGAAGTAGGTGATGATCAAAGCGACAACGATGACTAATCACCTCTGCTTGCAAGGCATCATGATAAATACGAACTATTAAATCAGGCCGAGTTTCTTGTACAAGTTCAGTATAACTATTGAATACATAGGTCATAAATAAAGTTGTCGTATGGGCACTCCGCTCTCTTACTTCTAAGAGCACCGGCAAACGCTCAGCGACATGTGCTAATTGTTGGTCAGGTAAAGCCTTCATTGAACCTAGTAGCAGTTTCAGCTGTATATAATTAGTCTCATACATATCCATCAAGCCTGTAAAACTATTTGGCAATGCAGGGACAACGGCTGGGACTTGTTCTTTAATTAGCATGGTTTCATAATGTGTTTAGTTTTTTAAGAGCGCTTTGCACCGTTTGTTAAACAACCGTGCTTTCTTCAGCGCCGTTACCCTACAATGATAACAGCTACCTAGTTAGGCACTACGCTCATGAATATCGAAATTGTGTCCTGTGTTCCTTATAACGATCAAAAGCCCGGAACTTCTGGCTTACGTAAAAGCGTTAAGCAATTCCAGAAACCCGATTATCTGCAAACCTTTGTACAAGCTATTTTTAATACTTTACCCGAGCGTGAAGGCAGCACCTTAATACTGGGGGGAGATGGACGCTATTTCAACCGTGAAGCCATTCAAGTGATTCTACGAATGGCTGCAGCTAATGGTATTGGGAAAATCCTTGTGGGTAAAGGTGGCATCCTCTCCACGCCGGCGGCTTCCCATCTGATTCGTAAGCATCAAGCACTAGGCGGTATTATTCTCTCGGCCAGCCATAATCCGGGCGGACCCGATGGTGACTTTGGGATTAAGTTTAATACCAGTAATGGCGGTCCCGCCCCTGAAAGTTTCACTGAGGCCATTTACGAAAACTCCAAAACCATTGAAGAATATCGGATTACCCCCATCAAACCTGTACCGCTTGATAAAGTCGGTATTTATGATTTGTATACCATGCAAATCGAGGTCATCGACTCGGTAGCCGATTATATGGCCTTAATGGAAGAAATTTTTGACTTCGATAAAATCAGCCAACTTCTGCGCTCTGATGAGTTCAGCATGCGATTTGATGCCATGCATGCCGTCACTGGCCCCTACGCACATACGATTCTAGAAGAACGTTTAGGGGCGCCACAAGGAACAGTGATGCATGGTACTCCACTGGCTAATTTTGGTGGTGGACATCCAGACCCGAATCAAGCCCATGCCAAAGAATTAATGGCCTTGCTCTATTCCCCGAAAAATATTGCCTTTGGCGCCGCTTCTGATGGTGATGGGGATCGCAATATGATTTTGGGTAATCATTTTTTTGTCACGCCCAGTGATAGCTTAGCTATCTTAGCGGCGAATGCACATTTAGTACCGGGTTATCGAGAAGGTATTGTGGGGGTTGCGCGTTCTATGCCCACTAGCCAAGCCCCTGATCGGGTCGCTGCTAAATTAGGTATTCCTTGTTTTGAAACACCGACAGGTTGGAAATTCTTCGGTAATTTACTGGACGCTGGCCGGATTACACTCTGCGGCGAAGAAAGTTTTGGTACTAGTTCAAATCATATCCGTGAAAAAGATGGTTTATGGGCGGTCTTATTCTGGTTGAATCTCTTGGCAGTTAAACAAGATTCTGTAGAAAATATTGTACGTCAGCATTGGGCTGAGTATGGGCGTAACTACTACTCACGCCATGATTATGAAGCCATTCCGACGGCTTCGGCCAATACACTCATGGAGCATTTACGCCAGCAATTTGACAAACTACCGGGGCAAATGCTGCATGGCAAAATAGTCAAAGCTGCCGATGATTTCATGTATATCGACCCTGTGGATGGCTCAACCAGTGCTCAGCAAGGTATTCGCATTCTATTTACCGATGATTCGCGTCTGATTTTCCGCCTCTCGGGAACGGGTACACAAGGCGCGACTTTACGGGTTTATCTAGAGCAATATGAAAGTGACCTTGCCAAACATGATCAAGATCCACAACTGGCTTTAGCTGATCTGATTAATATTGCTCAGGATTTGGCAAAAATCCCCGAATTCACGGGGCGTGAAAGTGCTGATGTCATTACCTAAAAACGCACACCGACTGATCAACCAGCTACTTTAATAGATAGAGTGGCTGGCAAAAAAAGCCCGCACTGCGGACAGATCACCTGCAAAGATAATTCGCG
>JBJOOT010000158.1:0-8380 GCA_046051185.1 Pseudomonadota bacterium
CTCAACAATTAGCGACCCAGCAACACCTCCGTATTACCACCCTATTGCGCGATTTAGAAACCGAAGCGCTGCCTTTACCGGAATTTAAAGCCGCGATTTTTGACCTCATTTGCGTGGCTCGCTATTTACATCGCCCCTTATTCCCATTGCTGCGTGAGCTTTTAAAACCAGGCGGGATTATTATCTATCAAACTTTTATGCAAGGCTGTGAACAGACAGCAATAGCTCGTCCCCGTAACCCTAAATTTTTATTAGCTCCGCATGAATTAGCTGAGCAATTTCAAGGCTTTGAATACCTATTAGATGAGCTGGAAATATTAGAAGATGAACGGCCTGTGAGTGCCTTTATTGCTCGTAAACCTTTAAGGTAAACTTAAACTTACTGTTGGCCTGCGAGGGAAAAACCATGAGTCTAGCTCATGCGCAAGGTTTGCGAGATGCCTTGCTTAAATTACGTGATACTTATGCACCACCGACTGCTGAGGAAGCAAAACTATTTAGTCATATCCTGACAACGATGGATGAAGCTAAATCAAGGCTTCATGACCTGCCTGTAGCGGCAGATTTACCTGCGTCGCTCCCGCTACCGGATTTTTCATCTCCCCCAAAATCAGTACCATTAAGCTCGATTCCATCAACCGTAAAGAAACCTAGCCCTGCCGTTTATTATCCTGCGGAACCAGTTGAAACACGTTGGTAAAAGGTAGGTTAGCAGCCTACCCTTTTCCTACCCTCTTTGCTCTAGCCTAAGCCTTAACAGGTACAGATTTGCCTGATGAGTTTTAATTTTTTAAATTGCAAAGAGGAGTGCTAGGAGCATGCAATACGCCAATCCAAATACAGAAGGCGCAGTCGTTAATTTCAAATCACAGTATGAAAACTATATTGGTGGCCAATGGGTTGCTCCCGTAAAAGGCGAATATTTCAATAATATCTCTCCTGTCAATGGCAAAGCTTTCACCAGAATTCCACGTTCTAGTGCTGAAGACATTGAATTGGCTCTAGATGCAGCGCATGCCGCTAAAGATGCTTGGGGCAAAACCTCCGTCACGACACGCTCTAATATCCTGCTGAAAATTGCTGATCGCGTAGAAGCGAATTTGGAAAAATTAGCCGTTGCCGAAACTTGGGATAATGGTAAAGCGGTGCGTGAAACGCTGAATGCCGATATTCCGCTGTTTGTGGATCATTTCCGTTATTTTGCAGGCTGTATTCGTGCACAAGAAGGCACAATGGGTGAGATTGATCACCATACCGTTTCTTATCAATTCCATGAGCCTTTGGGGGTCGTTGGTCAAATTATTCCGTGGAACTTCCCACTCTTAATGGCGGCTTGGAAACTTGCGCCTGCTTTGGCTGCTGGCAATTGTGTAGTCTTAAAACCAGCCGAGCAAACGCCAGCCTCGATTTTAGTATTCGCTGAACTGATTGGCGATTTGTTGCCGCCTGGGGTTTTGAATATCGTTAATGGTTTTGGTGCTGAAGCGGGCAAAGCCTTAGCCACGAATAAGCGGATCGCAAAAATTGCCTTCACCGGTTCAACACCTGTTGGCTCGTTGATTATGAGCTATGCCGCAGAAAATATTATTCCCTCGACCGTCGAATTAGGCGGTAAATCCCCCAATATCTACTTTGCTGATGTCTTAGATCAAGAAGATGAATTTGTGAGTAAAGCCGTTGAAGGGGCCGTGTTAGCCTTCTTCAATCAAGGTGAAGTTTGTACTTGCCCCTCACGCTTACTGGTTCAAGAGTCGATTTATGAAAAGTTTATTGGTTTAGTCGCTGAGCGAGCGGCCAAAATTAAACGCGGCAATCCTTTAGATACCGAGGTTATGGTCGGTGCACAAGCCTCCCAAGAGCAGTTCGAGAAAATCCTCAGCTATATCAGTATCGGTAAAAACGAAGGCGCTCAAGTATTGATGGGGGGTGAGGTTGAGCAATTAGGAGGAGATTACCAAGATGGCTTCTATGTTAAGCCAACCTTGTTAAAAGGCACTAATAATATGCGGGTCTTCCAAGAGGAAATCTTTGGCCCTGTCGTCTCCGTTGCTACTTTCAAAGATGAGGCCGAAGCCTTAGCGATTGCCAATGACACTGAGTTTGGCTTAGGTGCTGGTGTTTGGACTCGTGATATGAACCGGTCTTATCGCATGGGACGGGGCATCCAAGCGGGGCGGGTCTGGACTAACTGTTATCATTTATACCCCGCTCATGCGGCTTTCGGGGGTTACAAAAAATCAGGGGTAGGCCGTGAAACCCACAAAATGATGCTAGATCACTATCAACAAACTAAAAACTTGTTAGTGAGCTATGACATCAACCCCTTAGGCTTCTTCTAAGTCTCCTCCGCGTGTTCGAGAATTGCAATCTGCTGCAATTCTCGATTTTATTTTATGCAACAGTCTTTATCTGAACTTGTATTTGTTAACCGCTTCTACACCTTAGGAGCGGAGTTTTTCACGCCGACCACTCCACAAGGTCTAATCGAGCCTTATTTTGCTCGCACTAATCCAGTACTCGCTGCAGAGCTTGGCTTAGACCCTCAGTTATTTGCTAACCCTGAAACCTTACAAGTCTGTAGTGGTCAGCGTTTAGTTAAGGGTATGCAGCCACTCGCACAAGCCTATGCGGGGCATCAATTCGGTCAATTTAATCCCTTTTTAGGGGACGGCCGTACTAGCCTTTTAGGTGGCATTGAAACCCTAGATGGTTATTTGGAATGGCAACTCAAGGGGGCAGGCAAAACAGCCTATGCCCGCCATGCTGATGGCTTGCTTGGTTTAAAAGAAGCCTTGCACGAATATGACATGAGTGAGCAACTAGCAGCTTTAGGTGTTCCAAGCATCCGTTGTTTAGCGGTTACTGCAGGGAGTCATCAGGTGTATCGCCAAGGCTTTCAAGCGGCAGCGATTTTAACCCGAATAGCCCCAAGCTTTATCCGCTTTGGTCATTTTGAATTGTATTATTTTGAGCGTAAATCTGCCTTGCTTCAGCAATTAAGCGATTTTGTCATTCAACAGTACTATCCAGAATGTTTAAATAACTCAAAACCTTATGCCAGTTTCTTCCAACTCGTTGTTGAGCGCACTGCAAAACTGATTGCACATTGGCAAACCGTCGGTTTTGTGCATGGCATGATGAATACCGATAATCAATCAATGCTTGGTATTAGCTTGGATTTAGGAGCAAGCACCTTTAATCCTAAGCGCCACCCCCAATTGATTAGTAGCCCTGCCGATGAAAGAGGCCGTTATGCTTTTGCTGAGCAGCCCTTGATGGGTTTATGGAATTGCAATATTTTAGCACGTGCTTTGTCACCCTTAGTGGAGCTTGGAGACTTAAAGCTTGCGCTACAAACTTATGAGCCGAGTTATCTAGCCGCTCTCAATTCACCCACCTAAGCGTGGCTTCATGAGTAATTCCATCAAACGCTCTCTTACTAAATAACTGCCTGTGGGATTAGAGCAAATTTGCTCCACCAAGAGACTCGGTTCAGCACAAGCATCTAAGACTTGATCCATCACCACATCAATACAATGCCGCCATTCATTTAATTCGGGTGAGTCGGATTGAGACATGAGCGAACCACGATACAGCGCTAAAGCCTCATTGGTTTTTTGCTCCCGCAAGGCTTGCCAAATCTGAATAAAATCCGCCCAGACTGGAATTAATAAACGATAGGGACGTGAGCCAATTTGCCCGTCTAACAAGCGGCGCAAATGTGAAATTTCGGCCTTTAAAGTCGCGGTTGAGGCGACCGCTTCAGGGTATAAAGCCGCATGAAACGCCTCTAAACTTAAACCTTGCGGATTCAACAGCAATAGGCAAAGCATTTCCAAATAGCGTTGTGGCAAAACAAGGGGCTTACCCCGAAACAGAACTCTAGGCTGACCTAAAGCATAGACCTCAAGTTCAGCACGGGGTAATTGAGTCGGTAAACAACGAGCAATTGAACGCGCTAATTCGGTCACTGCTGCTTGACCTAAAGGTGTATGGCGTTTCCAAGTGGTGGAGAGATCTAAAACTCCCACACATTCACCGGATTGTGGATGAATAATAGGGGCAGCATAACAAACCCAATCATGCACAAACGACTGATAATGCTCAGAAGAAAACACCGTAACTGCTGATTTAAGACTCAAAGATAAACCAACGGCATTCGTACCCACCGAGCGCTCATCCCAACGGCCGCCTGCAGTGAAATTAACAGCCTCAGCACGTGCCTGCATATGACGGCTCGCATAAGTCCATAATAAGCGCCCCGAAGCATCAGCAATCGCGGCAACTAATTCACCTTCTCTAGCGAGTTGGATGATTTGCTCTTGTTCACGCTCAGCAACTTGGCGGATTAAAGACTCTTTCCAAAGCCGTGAAGTCAAATAAGTATCATCGGTCGGTGCTTGTCCTTGTAAAATCGCCGCCGTTTGCGCACTACGCTGCCATGAGCCGATAATATCGCTACGGATATGGGTACTGAAACCCCGCTGACCCGCCACCCATTGATGCCACTCAGCCTCAATCATTTTGCGCCGTTTAACTAAGTTTGAGCGTAAAATTGCTTGCATCCACTCGCTCCCCTAGCAAGGTAGACTAGGACTCACCGTCCTAAACTACCAAGGAATTCGGTCAAAGCACTCCGTCAGTGCGTTTACAGGGTCGTTTCTCGTTGCACTAACTCAGCAAAGGCTGCGGCTAATTTCTGATACACGGGACCTGGGCAGGTTTGAATCTTACGACCATCAATTTCCCGTACTGGAATTAAACGCGCCCCAGTTCCGGTAAAGAAACACTCATCTGCTGAATATAGATCATAAGGTGTCAAAACGGTTTCCTGTGTTTTGAGGCCTAGTTGTGCGGCTAATTCTAACACAGTTCCGCGAGTAATGCCGGCTAAAGCCCCCTCCGTCGGTGCTGGGGTCAGCAATTCACCATCACGGGTAATGAAAATATTCTCTGCAGTACCTTCGGCCACACAGCCACGATCATTTAATAAAATACCTTCTTCTACACCCGCAAAGTTCGCTTCCATCCGTGCAAAGATAGAGGTTAAATAATTGAGGCTTTTAATCCGTGGATCTAAGCGATCCGGCTGGGAACGGCGGGTTGATGTAATAATGGCCCGAATACCTTTAGCCCGCTCCTCCTCACTCACCATTTGTAATTGATCGGCAATGACAATCACCCCCGGCTCTTTACAAGTCGCCGGATTAATCCCTAGTACACCGACACCACGGGTTGCAATAATCCGTAAATAGCCATCCTTTAAATCAGCAGCCTCAATCACTGCATACACGGCTTGGGTAAAGACATCTTCATTAGGAATTTTCAGTTGCAAAGCGGCCGCTGAGCGTTGTAAGCGTTTTAAATGCAAGGGCAAGCGAAACGCACGTTTATTATAAAAGCGCACCCCTTCAAAAATACCATCGCCATATAAAAAGCCATGATCAAACACCGAAACACTCGCCTGCTCTGCAGGCACTAACTGACCATTTACCCAACAACGTGCATGTTCAAACATGATTTCTTCTACTCCAAAATTTTTATACACCAACAATCATCCAAACGGTGGCTGCGGTCAATAAGCCCATCATGATATTAAATTGCCGCTTACGCCGCACACTGGACAAAAATTGTTGAATCACTACACCAAAACCCGCCCATAGTGAAATCGAGGGTAGGTTCACTAAAAAAAATACAATCATTAAGGCTAAGCCCGATAGCCAATATTGCTCACCACTTAAGGTAAAACTACTGACTGCCCCTAAAGCCATCATCCACGCTTTAGGGTTTACAAATTGAAAAGCAGCGGCTTGCCACCAACGCATCGGCTGAGCACTACTCACTGCCTCATCGTCTGTATGACGACTCGTTTCTGCAACGGGTGCACTGGCAATTTTCCAAGCTAACCACAGCAGATACAGCACACCCACTACTTTTAGAGTCAATTGTGCAACCGGCAGGCGCGTAAAAATTTCGCCCAAACCTAGCAAACTTACGAATAAGAGCAAAATCATACCGCAAGCAATACCTAACATGTGGGGAATTGTACGCTTAAAGCCAAAATTTGCCCCAGAGGCCAAGAGCATTAAATTATTTGGCCCTGGAGTTACCGAGGTGACCAAAGCAAAACTAAACATCGCTAAGATTAATTGAAGTTCCATGATCTGCTAACTCAAGTTTTTATAGTGAGCTCAGCATATAGCGTGCTAAGCTTTCAATACAGATTTAGAAAAAATCTATTTAAGCAGCACAGATTTATTTTTTTAATAAACTGTACTGCCCGACTCTTTATCAGCTGTACTGTTTTTGCTGTGGTTGAAGCTTTATGACCTTACTTTATCAGGATATTGCTAATCGACTGAATCAACATATTGAAGCAGGCCTCTATAGCCTCGGTGAACGCCTGCCAGGGGTGCGTGTATTAAGTCAGCAATTTGGGGTGAGTGTTTCCACTATCGTACAAGCACAACGGCAACTGGAAAATGAAGGCACGCTAGAAGCACGTCCTCGCTCAGGCTATTACATTTGTGAGCGTCCGTGGATTAAACCCGAACTGCCCTCGCCGTCTAGCCCACCCCAGCGCCCAATGCCCGTGACGGGGCAAGAGTTATCTTTGCATTTAGCACGAGTCGTGAATCAAGCAGATTTTATTCAACTGGGTGCTGCTGTTCCGCATGCGAGCTTTTTGCCGATGCGTGCTTTACAGCGGAGCTTAAACAAAGTAGTACGTTCTTATGATAATCAGGCGGCTAATTATGCCTTCCCTCCGGGCTTATTAAACTTACAACAGCAAATTGCGCGGCGTATGCTAGCCAGTGGTGATCGGGTTCATCCTGAGGATATTCTGATTACGAATGGCGGACACGAAGCCCTCACTTTAGCGCTACGCACGGTGGCACAAGCGGGTGATATCATTGCTATCGAATCCCCGACCTTTTATGGCTTATTACAAGTCATTGATTCGTTAGGGATGAAAGCCCTAGAAATCCCCACCGACCCGCAAACCGGCATTAGCTTACCGGCTTTAGAGCTGGCCTTAGAACAATGGCCGATTAAAGCTTGTGTCTTGATTCCTAATTTTCACAATCCCTTAGGCTGTTTACTCAGTGATACGCATAAACAAGCCTTAGTCAAACTCGCACACCAATACCAAATAACTTTAATTGAGGATGATATTTACGCTGATTTAGCTTATAACGGTGAACGTCCACGCTCCTTGCATAGTTTTGATACCAGTCAGCGGGTGATTTATTGCTCATCTTTTTCAAAAACAGTAGCGCAAGGCTTACGCTTAGGTTGGATGTTGCTGCCACCACAAGATTTAGAGCGAGCTACTTATTTTAAATATGTGACCAATCTCGCAGCCCCTACCTTATCACAGCTTGCAATCGCTGATTACCTAGAACATGGTGGACATGAACGTTATTTACGCCAAGTACAATTGCAATATCAACAACAAGTCAGCTTGTTTGCACGTACTTTGAATAAATATCTACCTGAAGGTACAAGGATTTCTCAGCCCAAAGGTGGCTTTGTGCTTTGGGTGGAGCTGCCGAATCATCTTGATACCCTAGCCCTCACCCACCGAATGATTGAGCATCAAGTCAGTATCGCACCCGGCTGTTTATTTACCGCAAGTGCTAAATACACTAATTGCATTCGGATTAATTGTGCACAACCTTGGTCGCCTGCTGTTGAGAAAGCTTTGATTAACTTAGGCCATGAATGTTTGCACTGAGCATCCTAAAGCTATTGAGCCAAATAATGAGTTAAGATTCGCCTAGGCTTAGGAACTCTATCAGCTAGCGTGTTCAGCCTCTTTCGCTTTTTGCTTATCAAATAGCTCTAAGAAACGTGTACGTTGCTTTTGGAAAGCCAATTCAGCCGTTTTTTCTTCCGCTAAATTTTGTTGGATAGCCATCTCGTAATCCGTCACGCTTTTTAATTTGGTATCAATGAAACCTTGGACTCGCTTTTGCTCAGCCCCTTTGGCATTGGCTAAGGCTGTTTTCAATTCAATGATTTCCTGCTTAAGCTTATCGCGTAAAGCTTCCATTTGCACACGGCTGTCTTTAAGCATTTTCATCCGTGTCAGATGCGCATCATCTAACTGCTTCACATCAGAAAAAGTCGCTAGTAGCTCTTTATCTTCTTGTTGTTGGCGTTCTTTAAATTTCTGGCGTTTGCTTTCTAATTCTTGTATCCAATCATCTTCAGCGGCTTGCTCGCTTGTTTTCGCAGCAGGTACTTTTTTAATGGTCATACCTAAGGCATTTAATTCTGCATGCCCACCTTGTGAATAATTGGGGGGGACACTATCAGCATAGTGTACCTTACCACTGCTATCTACCCACCGATATAAGCCACCTGCGTTGACTTG
>JBJOOT010000159.1:0-8287 GCA_046051185.1 Pseudomonadota bacterium
AATGTGGTACAACAATAGTTACTTGACCATTTAAATGAGCATCTGGCGAAGGAGTTATACTCGGCTTCATATAAACATGATAACGATCATCTGCTGTACTCCAGCGAATAGCAAATTCAACATTAGGAGCAGCCCATGCTGCATTACTACTGGCTGCAAGTAAAAAAACTGAAACACTTAGCCCTAAATATTTATTTAAAGTGGAGATGTAGGTACGCATTTGCTTTATCTCTTTTTTATTTTGACGCAAAGGCTCTAGCGCAAGCCAAGCTTAGGTTTGCCCAGAATATAATGATTTATTTTTTAATAGCTTTTTATTTATTTAAAATTACTATTTTTTCAAGCACTTCGGCGAATCACCATACACACCTTTGAAATTATTTTCGCCTACAGCTCCCCAGCCTAAATTTGTAAACTGATTACCCGGATTAGTTTGTTGTGAATTATTAGGGATATTAAAAGGGTCATTATTCTGCATAATACTTAAGCCATTGACACAACCCTTTTCATTAGCAAATGAAAATACCAAAAGCTCTTCATCGGCTGCCCAAGCATAATTCTGTGAACTATTCCCCTGAGCGCCAATATAAGAGAAAGAAATATAATCATGCTTGGGATCTTCTTTTGGTGCGTCAACTCGGGAAGCTTCAATCCAATCAGTGCCTTCAACCCCCGCCACGACATCAGTAGGCTTAAAATTTGCAGCATGTGGTACTTTTAGAGTGATTTGCCCTGTTAAACTAATATTTGGCTTAGGGGTTAAAGAGGGCTTCATCCAAACTTCATAACTTTTACCATCATCAGCAAGTGCTAGCTTATATTCAAGCACAGGATCAGCCAAAGCAGAATCGGTAGCTACACTTAAACCTAAGGTGATTAATAGACTAAAAATTATTGATTTATTTTTATTGTGCATCGGTGAATTCCTAAAATTATTATTTTAAATATCAGCCAATTGTAGCGATTAGCCTAATTAATATGCTAAATTTACAGACAGGCGGACTAAGCACTAACCCACAAAAGGCTAGTTGCTTGCAAGCTACTAGCCCCTTGTCTATTCAATCTCGGGCTATCTAGCCAAACCACCCACAGCTATATAATTAGCATTTTTATCTTTATTGCTAGGGAATAAGAATACATTACCTAATAAAATATTCGCGTCATTACCAGGCCCCATCAATAAAGTAGCCCCATCCATATTTAAGTCCGTTGCTAAATAGCCGGATAGACGATAACTACCGTTGAGATTAATATTCTGTGGAGCTTTGAAAATCACATTCAGTAGCGCTCCAGTATCACTGCCAATGCCCATAGCGATTAAGCGCCCATCCTGATTAGCATCCCCCGCCCACAGTAAAGCTAGACCTGTACTTTCTAGTCGCGCATGAGTCCCCGCAACTGGAGTAGTCGCTTGGCTGAAATCAACCACTACGGCTTGAGCGGCAAGGGCTATTGCAGTCGCAGTTCTAACACCTAGGTGGTTGCGATGCTGTACACTCACAAAATAATTGCCAGCAGCTACCGGAAAATGCAGCACAGCCGCGCCAGTCGAAGCATCAATCACATCCCCATCTCGCTGAATCAGCCCCGCTTTACTCGCCACGACTACTTTAGGATTGGCAGCTTCACGCAATTCAACCAAAACCCAATCCACTAAGGCTTCTTTACCCGTCACTGTTGCTAAATCGACATTCAGCTGTTCAGTACCTGAATAATTAAACGGACTTGCTGCATAGGGTTGAACCATTGGTAATAAGCCCAGCGTTCTTAAACTATCCTGCATTAGACCCGTTGAACTAATATAAGCACCTTGTAGCAAGGCTTTAGTTTGCAGAGCAACGCCATCATTGAGTTGATCATCAATAACCGCCAGTTTTAGGCTACGTACACTGCTAAGCCCCTGATCATCCATCACGCGCACATCCAAGGCATAGATATTGTTCTTGTCCGCATCTATTGGCTTTTCAAAATCAGGGGGCGCTATAAAGCTTAACTCACCGGTTTTAGGATTCAGCTTAAAATGGCTGCGGTCAGCACCACCCGAAATCGCATAGCTAATCCCCGTACCTTCTTGATCGCCAAGATCAGGATCAAAGGACTCGACATTCAAAGCGATGCCCGTTTTGCCTTCTACCATCTCTGTCTGGCTTTCATTAATGATCACCGGTAGTTCATTCACATCCTGCACACCGACCGTGATTGGACGCTCATAGGTTTGCCCGTTCACAGTGGCTGTGATCTTCAAATCATAGCGATTGTCACCACCACTATCCGTGGGTGCTTCATAATCCCCGGGGATTAACAAAGGTGAAACTTTATTGATAGAGGCTGAGCGTGCACTCACAATCGTCGGGTTACGGAAGACCAGTAATTGACAGTCCAAACTCGCGCCCGGATTCGGGTCTTGTACGATAAATTGTGAACCATCAGCCCCGCCACTAATCACATAGGTAATGGGATTGCCATTATCATCAGTCGCCTCAAGATAAGTAATCACGGGTGAGTTTTCATTCACAGTCATCTCAGCGCCTGTACCATTAATCAAATCAGTACACACAGAGACCGAACCATTCCGTACCCCAGAAAACTCGGAAGTACTGCCTAAATGAGTTGCACTGATTTTTTCTGTTAAGGTCACTGCAATATTGGCATTTGCAGGCACAGTTTGATTAGCATTAAGTGAACCCTTAAAGTTCAGTGATCCACCACCTGCATGATTAATATCGACATAACCTAAATAAATTTCCCCTTCCCCGTGTTTGGAGCTATCAACACTGGTGTTGCGGAAAAATTCTAGGCGATAACCATGAGTATTAGTCGGTACATCTAAATCAAAATCATAAGCGACTACTTTAGTACCGTTTGAGCTAATGGATGAGCCGACCTCAACTACCGGATAATTCAACAGCTTATTAGGCCCTGTATCACTATCCAGTTTGTCGTTAGCGGTCACACCGTCAACTCCTAAATCAATCCCTAAGCCGCCATTATCATAAATACTGTTTTGGCTATAGGTATTGTTTAGGCCATTACCGATATGGGCGATACCTGCCCAAGTATTCTGTGTAATGGTAGTGGCAACTATCCGATTATTGAGTGCTTCATTGCTCAGGCTAATACCGTATTGGCTATTATTGAGCACCCTAACCCGCTCGATCACTGCATTATCAGTATCATCTAGCACCACGCCACTGCCAGCTGCATAGCTTACTGTTAGATCACGGACAACGGCAGCGGTCGCACTTGGCAATAAATTCAAGCCATTACTGGCGCTATTAGCTAACACAATCTTACCACTACCGATATTAGCCAGCTGGGTGCGCCCATCGAGTGCAGTGTTTGCCCGTTCTAAACTCAAAGCACCGCTTGTTAATTTAATCTGAGCTTCACCTGCCGTCAGCTGAGTTGCTGGAATCATGAAAATACAGGTTTCAGTTCCTGCGGGATACTCGGCTGCTAAAGCAACAGGGAGGGATTGAGCTAAACTATCAATGGCGAGCTGTTTATTATTGAATAAGAATTGCCGTAATGAACCCTGTCCACTGTCATTAGTATTGACTACCGTACTAAAATTAAAGCCAAAATCAACGCCTTGCACACTATTACCTGCAAGAGTCACTCGTTGCACGGATTGCGCAGGCTTAGCAGTTAAACTCCCACCACTAAATAAGAAGGTTGTGGTATTTAAAGTCGCAGCTCCTGTATTCACACCCGCATCCACTAAGCTAGGCTTGTTACCACCGACTTGATTTGTCGTTGCCAGCAAACCATCCGTGCGATAAGTCAACACGGCTAATTCAGAGCCATTTGAACCTAAGCGACTAGAATTAACGGTTTCATCAACAACCCGAACCCAGTAGTCCGCATCAGGGAGTTTGGGCAACTTATATTTGCCGTCAGCCGCACTGATCACACTGGCGATATAATTACCTGTGGAATCATATACTTCAACAACAGCTCCCGCGATCCCAACCGTACCGACTGTACCGAAAGGACGACCTAACCCGCCCCCGTAATTCGTATCCTCGAAGATCGTGCCAGAGATACCACTACTACAAATCGCCGTCCCTTCAACTAATTCATTTAATTGTGTGTTGGTTAATTGGAAGCCAGAGGTCACTGAAACATAACGGCGGGGTATTAGCTGTGAACCTTGCGGATCTTGTGGATTGGCCTCAATTGCTCCGGTATACCCCCCACCCACGGAAGCAATCGCAGCCGATGCAGCAATATCCAGCGGCTCTGAATTAAAGCTTACAACAGAAAATGACACGCCTTCGGCTTTCATTTGGTTATAGACGGTGAAAACCGAGCCATCATCCGGCTCTGCACCTGAGCCAGCGGGATCAATCAACATAGAAATATCATAAGGTACTGCATCTAAATAACGATTCGCATCCGTCATTAAGACAATCTGTAAGGGAGTTGCAGTATTTCGGGATGTTTCCTTAATGGGGCTAAGAATATAGCTAGACAGGGTAGTTGCCTGACCGTCCAAAGCATAGCGCATTTGTTGGATAGCCCCTGCCAAATGATCTGCAATCCAAGAAGCATTATAAGCTCCCCCCCAAGCAAACTGCCGTACCGGTGGCAGCATAGGAGTATTGGAGAAATCCCGCTCAATATAAACATACTGACCGCCACCGACCAGAGAATCTGCAGGGCCACCAAAATGCGCCACCGCTATCCGATTTTGCGGATTATTCACTAATAACTGACTACCAACGGTTTGAATCGTTTGAGCAAAATCAGCATATTCAAGCTCACTAATTGAACCTGAATTATCCACAATGAATAAAATATCTGAACCACCCGTTGCAGCACAACTGCCTGAACCAATTGGTGGTGGCCCCTCAATCGCTGGAAGGGTCGGTCCAAACTCGGAAGTACCCGCACTTAAGGTTGCAGTTGCGGTTAGCAGATCACCCGCGATTAAACTAGCTGGCGTTGGCACGGAGAATTGGAAAGCCTTCATGCCAGTATGATTGTGTCCATCCTGGGCAGGGATATTACAACTACCGTTATCCACATCAGCGGCACTGCCCTCTACCATACTGCCTAGATAGATCTGCCCCTCACCATAATCTTGTGATAAGCCAAACCGATTGCTACCTGCAGTGGCTGCGCCTCCTGCACTCACATCCGCCTCAAAGAACTCCACTAAAGCACCAGCAGGCGCACAACCACGGACAATAGCATTGCCATCATTGATTACGAGCTGTTGCAGCACAGGGAAATTAAGCAAATCATTTGCACCACTGTCCGCATCATTCAAATCATTGAGTGTGATCTGATCATCGGCTAAGTCGATACCTAAACCGAGATTAGCATAGATACTATTACTGGAAATACGTGCTGCTTCGTTAGCACCGACTCCATTAAAATTCCACACAGCAATACCATCACCACGGTTATAGACAATCCGATTATTCTGAATAAAATTCAGACCGGAAGAGCTGACTACAGTAATCCCATGCCCTGTATTACCTAAGTTATTTGCAACTCCTGTAGGGTCAGTGCCAATATAATTGGCTTCAATCAAATTATTTTGGGAGTGATCAAGTTTAATACCCACGCCTTCAAAACGATTAATCGCCAAATATCTAATCGTACTCCCGGTATTGACTCCATTCAGGCGTAAACCATTGGCAAAACTACCCGCTGGTATATTGCTACCGTTTAATTCAAGGGTTGGGCGATTGGCAAAGCTAAAACCTGCACGAGCGGCTTGCGTAGAACCATCTAGCACCACATCATCCCCAATCAGCGGTAATTCGCTCTGTAAGGCAATACGCCAATATTGTTGGGCTAGCTGATAATTCGGATCAGATGTCGTCAGCTCTAAAATAGCATGCTCTTTGCCTGCCGAACGTCCGGCTTGTGCCAAACTACTCTCACCCGCTAATACCGCTGTATTCAGAATAAATTGACGCAAAGAGCCTTGCCCACTGTCATTGGTATTCACGATGGTATCAAAATTAAACCCAAAATCGACCCCATTAACCTGACTGGTGGCAACAGTCACGGCTTGTACAGATTGCACCTGCCCGCCGCTAGATAAAATGAAATTGGTCGTATTCAGTGTTTGATTGGTGGTATTTGCCCCAGTATCCGTCAACATAACTCGGCGACCACCTACTTCGTTTAAAGTAGCCGTTTTTCCATCTGTACGGAAAGTTTGAACACCAAGCTCTGTGCCATTAGAACCAGCACGAGTTGATTTAACACTGCTATTCACCACTCGCACAAAGTAGTTACTGGCGTTTAGATTACTAAATGTATACTGACCATTGGTATCGGTGTTGGTACTAGCAAGGAAGCTACCATTCTCCGCATATAACTCAACCCTAGCCCCGTTAACCCCGAGCGCACCAGTGGTTGAGGATGCACGCCCTGCGCCTCCCCCGTAATTCACATCTTCAAAGATCTTACCTGTAATAGAACCCAAACCTTGATTAGCAAGCACCAGCACATAATCTTCTACCTCACCATTCGTGGCAGTTGTAGCAGGGTTGGCATTGGTTAATGTATCGGTGGTTAAGCGAAAACGGGCATAAGTATTGGCCACCGCAGCAACATTCCCGAAACCAGAAAAGTTGAGTGCTCCACTTGGGCCATTATTAAAAGCCACAGAAGCATATTCATCAGAATCAAAACTACCATTACCATCGAAGTCGATCCAAACATAGAGTCGACCACTGCCTGTACCGCTGATAGCAGTTGCGGGAATACTGTAACTGGTTGCACCTACTGTCAGTGGTGGAAAAGAGGCAATACCATCCTCATCATCTATTCCAGTGCTATCATCGCCCGTACCATCTAACAATGTTAATACACCATCAACATCAGGCGCATTTGTACCTAACTTGAGCGGAGTTCCAGTAATTGTATGTAGCGGTGCTCCATAAGAAGCTGGTGCATCAGAACGATCAACACTGGGACGATCACGATAATCGACATCACCATTTGTCAGAACATCGTTATCTGCATCTGTGAAATTATCAGCTTGAGTATTATCATACAGACCGTTCACATCCCCGAAGTTGTCAAGCGCTTCTCGAGTATTATCAAGCCCATTAATTCCAACTGGATTATCAGTTCTGCCATCACCACCTGCATCGATTAGATTTGCACCTGACTCCGTAATATCAAATAAACCGTCATTATCTGAATCAAGGTCAAGATAATCTGCTTTATCGCTACCATCAGTATTTACCGGTGATAAACCAGAAGCAGTGGCATAGCTCGTATCAACGCCACTACTGTTAATAATGCCTGAAGGAGCAATATAGCCAGTCGTACTTTGAGCTTCAATATTATCAGGAATACCATCATTATCGCTGTCTAGGTCTTTGGAGTCCTCTAGACCATCCCCATCAGTATCTTCACAGACAATACAACCAGCAATACAATAATTGATACTGTAAGATCCTGATCCCGAAGCAATAAAACGCAGCCGCAAAGAATTCACACTTGGATTATGGATTCCCCAATGATAAAGCCCGTTACCAGAGCCTTTGAATTCGGGGTAGGTGATGGTGGAAACTGGGGCATAAACACCTGCAACACGCTCCGAAAATTCAATATTAATGGTTTCAGCAAAACTTGAAGCACTATTAACATCGGTAAAGCGAATAATATCACCTGATTTAGCCGGAGCACCTGAGCAGGAAATACTAAATGCACTAGAGGCAGAGCTTGTACCACCACTAGAGCTACCACTTTGGGTACGGCAACTGAGTCCATGAACGGTAGCAGAACCACCTGTGCATTCAAATACATCTAGAATCCCATCGTTGTCATCATCCAAATCAATGATGTCAGCAACACTATCTTTATCTGTATCTTCAGGATCAAAACCAAAATTGGCAGTTTTAACACCATTGACCAAGGGCACTAGAGCACTTAAAGGATGCGGTGTCCCGATACTGAAGCCACTTGGTAAATCTGGGTCATGGGTATCAACCTCCACCCGATAACTTGCATTCGTATCTAACTGCTGAAATAGATAATGCCCATCTGCCAAACTGGACTGACTAGCCACTAAACGGTCATCTGTTAAATCAGTAGGTGTCCCCTGCTCATCATAAATGTTCACCGTAATCGCTGGAATGGTCGCTTCAGTACCCAAATCATAGGCATTATTCAGATTGGTATCTTGATACACATAGCCACCAATCCCGCCTGTAGCACAAGCAGCTTCCACTAGTTTTACATTATCAATGCTTAATTCATTAGCTGTTTTACCATCATTATCCAAACCATCGACGGTACACCAAGCACCATT